>NZ_JHVL01000003.1 GCF_000620125.1 Clostridiisalibacter paucivorans DSM 22131
AAACAAATCTAAATGGTAAAAAGAAAAAAGTTGCTCTCGTAGCCATAATGCACAAACTTCTAAATTATATTTTTGCAGTTTTAAGAGATCAAAAACCATATACACAGCGTTCTCCAAAGCTTCATAGTAAAATGTATTTAGAAAATGTTACTAGATTAACTGCCTAAATTCAAAAATAATTTTACAGATCTGTAATTTAGCTATTGTTCGTGTTTTTCAATGGCTTGTTTGCTATACCCATTTTTACAAAATAACATTTTTAAAAATTAAATAGAAAAACTATTGACTTTTACTAGCTGGTCTTTTTATTATTTTGTTTATCAATTATGATAATATTTTTTATGATACTAAATGCCTGTATGGCCAAATCCTCCTTGAGCTCTCTTGGTACTATCTAAATTATCAACCTCTTCAAAATCAACTTGTTCATATCTTATGAAAACCATTTGAGCAATCCTGTCCCCTTTTTTAATTTTAAAAGCCTTTTCTCCTAAATTTATAAGTATTACTTTTATTTCTCCTCTATAATCACTATCTATAGTACCAATTCCATTAGCCATAGTTATACCATACTTTAATGCTAATCCACTTCTAGCTCTAATTTGGGCTTCACAATTTTTCGGCATAGATATATATATACCAGTAGGAATTAAGACTCTCTCCATTGGAGCTATAACCATACTATCATCAATATTTGCATATATATCTACCCCAGAAGAACCAGTAGTCTCATATTTAGGTAATGGGAATTCACCTTTATTTACTATTTTTACTTTCATACATAACACTCCTTTAATAATATATATCCTTGTAAATACAAATATTACTAAATCAACTAACTTTTATTTGCAGACACAATAAATTAGCTTCTAAAATATGTCTTTTTTATTATATCATTAACTTTTTTATTGTCATTTATTTTTCCTACATATGCTATATTGATCTTTTCTTTATTGAACACTAAGTCAGCCATATATATAATATCTTCACATTTTACACTGTCAATTTTTTGTAAAATTTCCCTTTGTGTATACACTTTATTCAATAATAATTGATTTTTTCCCATGGCAGACATCCTACTTGATGTACTTTCAAGTCCTAAAATATAATTCCCTTTCAGTTGTTCTTTAGACTTATATATTTCTTCTCGAGTTATATTTTTCTTTTCTTTTATTCCTTCAATCTCTTTTATTATAATATTAGATACATTTTCTAATTGATTTGGATTTAACCCTACATATATATTAAAAGTCCCTATATCTTTATATAAAGTAGGATATGAATATACTGAATATGCTAATCCCCGTTCTTCTCTAATAGACTGAAATAGCCTTGAACTCATACTTCCTCCAAATATATTGTTTAAAATCAATAACGGATAAAGCTTGTCCTCTCCCTGGGGAATACCCTGCATACCTATACATAGGTGTAATTGCTCTGTATCTTTATACCTTCCTTTTAATGTTTGATTAATTTCAGGTTTTTGAAATTCTTCATTTTTCCCATGCCTTAATCCCCAATCTTTAAAATATGAAGTCAATAAATCTAGTGTAGTATCTATATCAAAGTTTCCCGCTATAGATACTACTATATTATCTGGTACATAAAATCTATTATAATAATCCATTATAATAGATTTATTAAAAGATTTTAATGTGTTTTCTTTACCTAATATTGGATAAGATAGAGAATGCCTATTAAACAAAGCTTCAGCTAATAAATCATGTGCTATTTCTTCTGGAGAATCTTCATACATATTTATTTCTTCCATTACAACAGTCTTTTCTTTTTCTATTTCCTCCTCTTGAAACTTGGGATTTAAAATCATATCACCTAAAACATCTATAGCTATGGGAAGATGATTATCTAACACTTTAGCATAATAACAAGTACATTCTTTTCCAGTAAAAGCATTTAATTGTCCACCAATACTGTCTATAGATTCAGCAATTTCCTTTGCATTTCGCTTTTTACTTCCTTTAAATAACATGTGTTCAATAAAATGAGATACACCATTATTTTTAACTGTTTCATATCTAGAACCTGCTTCTATCCAAAATCCAATAGAAACTGATTTTACATAGGGTATTTTTTCCATTACTACTGTTATACCATTTTCTAATATAAATTTATTATACATTTTATCCTCCTAGTTTAACATAAAATTAGAAATACTTAATATATTATAGACTATAGTATATTAAGTTTCAAACTATATTTATGCTATAATATCTGAGACCTTCCCTATTTTATAACCTCTGTCCATTAATAATTTTATAATTGTTGGCAATGCCTTTATTGTCTCTTCTTTAGGATGCATAAGTACAATAGATCCTTTTCGAACTTTATTCATCACCCTACTTGTTATTTTTTCTTTAGTACTGTCTTTTCTCCAATCTATAGTATCAACATCCCACATGATCACTTTATAACCAAATTCTTTTGCTGCTATTACAGTTTGATCATTATAAGATCCAGAAGGCGGAGCAAAAAAAACAGGTTCTAATCCTGTTTTTTCCATTATTATATCATTTGCTTTCTTTATCTCATTTCTATTTTCTTCATAGTTTAAATTTCCATAGTCTTTATGACTATATCCATGACTACCTATTTCATGCCCCAATTCTTTCATTTTAATTAATAAATCAGTATTTTTTTCTGCCCATTTACCCGTCACAAAAAAAGTAATATGTATATTATTTTCTTCAAAAATTTCAAACATCTTCGGCAAATATTCTTCTCCCCAATCTACATTGCAAGTAAATGCTACCACCTTTTCATCTATATTGCCTTTGTAAAATACATCTTCCTTGTTATTAAATACTTCACTGCTTCTTTGAAAATTCAAAATTAGCATAAATAATATTAATAATATAACGATAATCAAAGCAATTATAGATACCTTTTTATAGTTTATAAAAAAAACCTTCATTTCCTCCACTCCTTCTTTTATAATTATTTAATATAATTTTTCTTATATAAATATATTCACAGGTAGAGAAAATATGAAAAAAAGACACAAACCTTTTTGGGTTTATGTCTTTATTTTTGTTCTTCTTTTTCTTCTAAGGCATCTTTTCTAGAGAGATTTATTCTTCCTTGATTGTCTATCTTTATTACTTTAACTAATACTTCATCTCCTACTGAAAGCACGCTTTCTACTTTATCTATTCTTTCCTTTGAAATATTTGATATATGGACTAGACCTTCTTTACCAGGAGATATCTCAACAAATGCTCCAAAAGGCATTATTTTAATTACTTTTCCTAAATATATATCTCCAACTTCTACATCTTTTGCTATGCTTTCCACTATCGATATAGCTTTTTTACCCATTTCCATGTCTGTAGTAGCTACTTTTATACTACCATCATCCTCTATATCTATCTTTACTCCAGTTTCTTCTATTATTTTATTTATAGTCTTTCCGCCAGGACCTATAATATCTCTAATCTTATCTGGGTTTACAGTAGTCATTAATATCTTAGGTGCATACGGGGACATCTCACTTCGTGGTTTGTCTATAACCTCATTCATTTTATTTAAAATATGGATTCTTCCTTTATATGCCCTTTCTAATGCTTCAGTCAAAATCTCTTTACCTATACCTGCAATTTTAATATCCATTTGAATTGCAGTTATACCATCTTTAGTTCCAGCCACTTTAAAATCCATGTCTCCTAAAAAATCTTCCATACCTTGAATATCAGAAAGTACTGTAACCTTGTCTTCTAATTTTATAAGACCCATGGCTATTCCGGCAACAGAATCTTTTATAGGTACTCCCGCATCTAATAATGACAATGTACTTCCACAAACACTAGCTTGAGAAGTAGATCCATTAGAACTTAGGACTTCTGAAACTAATCTTATTGTATAAGGAAATTCTTCTTCACTAGGTATAACAGGTTCTAAAGCTCTTTCAGCCAAGGCCCCATGTCCTATTTCTCTTCTCCCTGGACCTCTTAAAAATCTTGTTTCTCCAACACTATAAGGAGGGAAATTATAATGATGCATATATCTCTTTGACTCTTCTTCTCCTAAACCATCAATTATTTGTACATCTCCAGAAGCTCCTAATGTTGCTATAGTTAAAACCTGAGTCTGCCCTCTAGTAAATAATCCAGATCCATGAGTTCTAGGTAATAATCCTACTTCACTAGTTATAGGTCTAATTTCATCTGCTTTTCTATTATCAGGCCTTATGCCTTTTTCAACAATCATATATCTTACTTGTTCTTTAATAATATTATAAAGTGTTTCATCTATATCTTTTATGTTATCTGGATATTTTTCAGAGAAATATTCCATAACTTCCTCTTTTACTTTATCCATATTTTCCTGTCTTTCTTGTTTATCAACAGTTTGAATAGCTTCTACCATCTTATCTACTGCATATTCTCTAACTTCTTTTTCAATGTCTTCATCTACTTGAAATAATATTACTTCCTGCTTATCTTTTCCTACCTCTGTCCTAATTTCATTAATAAACTTACAAATACCTTTTATTTCTTCATGAGCCTTCAATATAGATTCAAGCATAATATCTTCACTAATTATATTAGCCCCAGCCTCAACCATCATTACAGCATCTTCTGTACCTGATACAACTAACTGTAACGAAGACTTTTCCCTATCTTCGCTTTTAGGATTAGTTAAAAGTTTTCCATCTACTAAGCCCATAGATACTGAACCAGTTGGTCCATTAAATGGTATATCTGATATAGTCAATGCTATTGAAGATCCAATCATAGCAACAATATCAGGGGTACAATCTTGATCTACAGACAATACTGTAGCAATAACTTGAACATCGTTTCTATATCCTTTAGGGAACAAAGGTCGAATAGGTCTATCAATAAGTCTAGATGTTAATATTGCCTTTTCACTAGGTCTTCCTTCTCTCTTAATAAAGCCTCCAGGTATTTTTCCCACTGAATATAGCCTTTCTTCAAAATCTACACTTAGCGGAAAAAAGTCTATACCTTCTCTAGGTTCACTTGATGCAGTAGCTGTAACTAATACAACTGTATCACCATATTTAACTATACATGAACCATTGGCTTGTTCTGTAACTTTACCAATAGTAACAGAGAGAGTGCGCCCAGCTAGTTCATATTCAAATGTTCTTTCCATACTTTACCTCCTTAAATTACATTAAAACTCTTAAAAATATTATATCCTTCATTTAATAAATAATCCATACATACTAATTTTTTATTTATTAATTTAAAAGAATAGAGCGGGTTTTCCCCCGCTCTTATTTTCTTAAACCAAGTCTATCTATTAAACTACGATATCTTTCTATATCTTTGTCCATTAAGTAATTTAATAAACCCCTTCTCTTACCAACCATCTTAAGTAGGCCTCTTCTAGAATGAAAATCCTTTTTATGTTCCTTAAGATGTTCATTTAACTCATTGATTCTATAGGTCAAAATAGCTATCTGAACCTCTGGAGAACCAGTGTCTCCCTCATGAGTTTTATACTCTTCAATAATATTATTTTTTTCTTCTTTACTTAGCACAGTAAACCCTCCTATTATTTTATTTGATTCACCTAACGCCATGCAAATCGCCGAGGATACGAATTGCTTAGCACAAGGTATCACTTCATTAAGTTTATCATAAAGGAATTTATTTGTAAATAATTATTTGCATCCCTTGACTATTTCCATATCTTTCATAACTTGTTTAATTAGGTCTTCCCTACTATTGTATTTTCTTTCTCCCCTCACAAAAGAATCAAATCTAACTTCTATATTTTCACCATATATATCTTCTTGAAAATCATAAATATGAGTCTCAATATTAATGCCTTTGTCACCAAAAGTTGGATTCTGTCCCACATTAGTTATGCTTAAATACTCATCCCCATTTATTAATGAATATGTCTTATATACACCAAATTTAGGTATGACATAGTCAGTACCTAATCCTAGGTTTGCCGTACGAAAACCTAGGCCTTTTCCTCTACCCCTACCTTTTATAACATTTCCTTTAATACTATATTTTCTGCCTAATAAAGAATTAGCCTCTATTATATTGCCTTCATTTATCAAACTTCTTATTAAAGTGCTGCTTATTATTTTACTGTTTTTCTGTACAGGAGATATTACTTCAACTTGGAAACCATATTCTTGTCCAAATTTTTTTAACATATCAGTATCTCCCTTACCCTTATATCCAAATCTATAATTATAACCTACTACGACATATTTAGCATTTAGTCTATTCACTAAAATATCCTTAACAAAATTTTCTGGATCCATCTTCATTAAGCCTTCATCAAAACTCATCATATATAAAAAATCTATTCCAAAAGATTTTAACACTTCTATTTTCTGTTCATTATTCATTAAATATCTTGGTAATTCTCTTCCTTTAACCATAGTAGCTGGATGGTTATAAAAAGTAAACACAGTGCTTTTAAGTCCATATTCCTTAGCTTTTAATTTCATACTGTTTATTAATTGTTGATGACCTAAATGTATTCCATCAAAACTTCCCAAACATACTGCAGTATTTTTTAAAGATATTTTCTTGTTTATTATAGTCTCCATAGCAATTCACCTTTATATAAATACTTTTTCCATTTTTAATTCTAAATAAGTATTCACTATTTTGTTTATAATACCAATACCTATAAATCTATTTTTACAATAAACTCTAACCTTGCTATCTTTTTTATAATACTTTTCATTTCTGATTTTAACACTTGCACCATTAATGATCTTATTATATAGCATATCATCTAAATAAATCTCTGTTAAGTTATCCAACGCATTGTCTATAGGAGTTAAAAGTTTTTTTATGTCATTTTTTTCTATAGTTTCTTTTATTTCTTCAATAGTAAACGTATCTTCAATGCTAAACTTCCCAACCTTAGTCCTCAATAAAAATGTCATATGACCATATACACCTAAATCTGCCCCAATATCATTGCAAAGGGTCCTAATATAAGTACCTTGAGAACACATAACATCAAATAATACCCTCTTATTTTGAATATTATTTAATATATTAAGTTCATATATATGTCTTTTTCTAGGTTCAACATCAACAGTTTTACCTTGTCTAGCATACTCATAAAGTTTTTTCCCTTTTATCTTTATAGCAGAGTATTGTGGAGGTATTTGATATATTTCTCCTTTGTATCTATTAAAAGTAGTATTTATCTCTTCTTCTGACACTGTATTGTGAGAAACATCCAAAATTTTTCCATATTTATCTTGAGTATCTGTTTTAGTCCCAAATAAAACTTCTCCTATATAACTTTTCATGTCTAAGTTCATATATTGTATAGCTTTAGTTGCTTTTCCAATACATATGGGCAATACTCCAGCAGCATTAGGGTCAAGAGTCCCTGTATGCCCAACCTTTTTTATATTAAAATTTTTTCTAATAAATCCTACAACATCATGAGATGTCATACCTGTAGGCTTTAATACATTAATTATTCCATCCACATATATCACCTTAGATGTATTTTTATTTTTTCTAATAAATCTTTTTTAATATCTTGTTGCTCTCCTGTTATAGTGCATCCTGAAGCCTTTGCATGGCCACCACCTCCATATATGGTAGCTATCTTTGATACATCTACATATGTTTTTGACCTGAAACTTAGTTTAAAAATATTATTTTCAGTTTCTTTTAGTACACATGCGACTTCGACACAATCAATATCTCTAATAAATTCAACTATACCATCTACGTATTCAGTTGTTCCGCCCCATTTATCTATTAAATCCAAAGGTACAGTGACCATTCCTACCTTATTATCTAAATAAAACTCTATGTTTACAACAGCATCTATAAAAAGCATTACCTTTTCAAAGGGTTTATTTTGATATAATTTAGTGTTTATTTCACCAATATTAATATTTTGCTCTAAAAGCTTCGATACCGCAATATGAGTAGATGAAGATGTATTATCATATTTAAAGCTTCCTGTATCTGTAGATATAGCCACATATAAATTAATTGCTATGTCATTATCTATATCTAATTTCATACTCTCTAATATAGATAAGACCATCTCTCCTGTTGAACTGGCATATGGGTTAATAATATTAATTGATCCATATTTATCATTTGTTATATGATGATCTATATTTATAATCTTATTAGCATCAATACATCTATTTTCTCCTATCCTGTATATGTCGCTACAATCTAATAATATATATAATTCTTGTTTACCTATATCATCTAAATTCATAATCTCTTCATTGCCAGGTAAAAAACTATACTTTGCAGGAACATTATCAGGAATAGCCATATATATCTTATTGCCATACTTTTTTCTTAATGCAAGTCCAAATCCCAATAGAGAACCTAAACTATCTCCATCGGGATTTAGATGAGAAATTAGACAAACACTGTTGGCATTTTCAATTCTTTTACTTAATTCCTTAATATCATTTAAATACTCATTCATCGGAACTATTACCATCCTTTTTAGATAAGTCATTTAATATTTTAGAAATTCTAATACCATTTTCTATTGAATCATCTAAATAAAATATAGGTTCCGGAGTATATCTAAGTTTCATATTATTGCCTATTTCTTTTCTAACAAATCCTGCCGCATTTTTAATTGCTGTTAAAGTATTTTCTTTTTCTCCTTCATCTCCCAATACAGTTATATAAACTTTAGCATATCTATGATCTCTAGTAACCTCAACCTGTGTTACACTGGTCATAGGAGATATTCTAGGATCTTTCAATCCTTTGATTAATAACCTACTTACAATTTTCTTTATTTCTTCAGAAATCCTAGCATTTCTTTTATTACCCATAATTAATCACCTTCCTAAGAAAGTTCTATCTTTCAACTTCCTCCATAATGTAGGCCTCTATTACATCTCCCACTTTAACATCATTATAGTTCTCTATACCTATACCGCCTTCATAACCTGAAGCTATTTCCCTAACATCATCTTTAAACCTTTTAAGTGATGAAATACTTCCTTCATGTATAACGACATTATCTCTCAATAATCTTACTTCAGAATTTCTAGTTACCTTTCCATTCAATACATATACACCTGCAACAACTCCAACATTGGGAACTTTAAAAGTAGCCCTTACTTCTGCTCTGCCCAATATTACTTCCTTGTATTCAGGCTCTAACATTCCCTTTATAGCTGCCTCAATATCCTCTATTGCATTGTAAATGACTCTGTATGTCCTTACATCAACATTCTCCCTATTTGCCAAATCTAATGCTGTAGATGTAGGTCTTACATTAAATCCTATTACAATAGCATTAGATGCAGATGCCAACATTATATCTGTCTCTCTTATAGCACCTACACCACCATGAATAGGATTCACCTTAACTTCTTCATTACTTAGCTTTATCAATGATTGTTTTACAGCTTCTATAGACCCTTTTACATCAGCTTTTACAATAACATTTAAGTCTTTTACTTCACCTGTTTTTATTTGATCAAATAGATCCTCTAAAGAAATATTCTGTTTTGACTTTATTTGTTCCCTTCTTTGAGTATCTTTTCTATTACTAGCTATATCTCTAGCACTTTTATCATCTTCCACTGCATAAAGTCTATCTCCTGCTTCTGGTACCTCAGAGAGTCCCAATATTTCAACAGCTGAAGATGGCCCAGCTTTTTTTACTCTCTTACCATTGCTATCAACCATAGCCCTTACTCTACCACTAGCTACTCCTGATACTACAGCATCTCCTACATTAAGAGTTCCTTTTTGCACAAGTACAGTAGCAACTGGTCCTCTGGCCTTATCTAATTGTGCGTCTATTATAGTACCTACAGCATTCCTGTCAGGATTGGCCTTTAATTCTTGCATTTCTGAAACTAATAATATCATCTCTAATAATTCTTTAATACCTTCATTTTTCAATGCAGAAACTGGAACAACAATTGTATCTCCACCCCAGTCCTCAGGTACAAGCCCTTGTTCTGTAAGCTCTTGTAGTACTCTATCAGGATTAGCTCCAGGTTTATCCATCTTATTTACAGCAACTATAAGAGGAACCTCGGCAGCCTTAGCATGATTTATAGCTTCAATAGTTTGAGGCATAACACCATCATCAGCAGCAACTACTAATATGGCTATATCTGTTACTTGAGCCCCTCTTGCCCTCATAGATGTAAAAGCCTCATGTCCTGGAGTATCTAAAAATACTATATTCTTTCCATTTATCTCTACAGTTGATGCTCCAATATGCTGTGTTATTCCTCCTGCCTCCTTAGCTGTAACATGGGATTTTCTAATTGCATCTAATAGAGATGTCTTACCATGGTCTACATGGCCCATTACAGTTATTACAGGTGGTCTTGGAATAAGATCCTCTGGTGCGTCTTCATAATCTAATTGTTCTTCTTCTTTTTCCTCAATAGTCTTTTTCTGAATTACAGTATATCCAAATTCTTCTGCTATAATAGTGGCTGTATCAAAATCAATTTCTTGATTCATACTGGCCATTACTCCAAATCCCATAAGTTTTGTTATCAATTGTGTTGGAGATATGCCTATTTTTTCTGCAAAATCCTTTACCACTATTTTTTCTTCTGCTTCAATCTCTTTTGCTGAATCTGATTCTTCATCCTCTTCATCATTTGTTTTCTCAGTCTTTGTTTCCTCATTATTCTCTTTTATATCTTCTTCTACTTTTTCAGTCTCTTCAGAGAAAAAGTCTGATAGTATATCCGCTTCCTCATCTTCTATCGTACTCATATGGTTTCCTACTTCCATATCTAACTCTTTCATTTTTTCTATTAATTTTTTACTTGTCATTCCTAATTCTTTAGCTAACTGATATACTCTTTTTTTAGTCATATATCATTCACCCCCTAATTATTTTCAGGTGATACACCATCAAAGAGCTTCAAAAATCCATTCAAAAACTCATTATTACATACTGCTAATATAGATATACTTGATTTTCCAATGGAATACCCTATTTCATCTTTTTTACCAAATATTTTGAATGCAATGTTTTTACTATTACACATATTAACAAACTTCTTTTTAGTATTAAATGATGCATCATCAGCAATAAGTACAATCTTTGCTTTATTTTTTTTAATAGCATTAACACATGCAGTTTCACCAACTTTTAAATACCCAGCACGGTTAGCTATCCCTATCATTGAATAAATTTTATTTACCATGGCTCTCTATCTCCTTTTGAAGCCTATCATAGACCTCATCAGGTATATTTGTATTTAAATTTCTATTTAATCCATTGTTCTTCTTAGCCTTTATCAAACACTCAGTACTATTACAGATATATGCTCCTCTTCCATTCATTTTACCTGTTAAATCAACGTTAATTTCATCTTCTTTATTTTTTACTATCCTTAGCAATTCTCTTTTATTTTTTCTTTCACCACAACCTACGCACTTTCTAAGAGGTACCTTTCTTTTTTTCATAAAACATCACCCCTTTTACTAAACATTTTCTGTATTCATTTGTCCTTCACTCTTAATATCGATTTTCCAACTTGTGAGTTTGGCTGCTAACCTAGCATTCTGACCTTCCTTACCTATAGCTAAGGATAATTGGTAATCAGGAACAACAACAAGGGCTGACTTTTCTTTTTCGTTTACATCTACACTGACAACTTTAGCAGGACTAAGACTATTTGCAATAAATATTTCAGGATCTTTATCCCATGTGACTATATCTATCTTTTCACCATTTAATTCATCAACTATAGCCTTAACTCTAGCTCCTTTATGACCAACACAAGCACCAACAGGGTCTACATTTTCATCTAAGGAATAAACTGCTATTTTAGTTCTAGAACCTGCCTCTCTTGAAATACTGTATATGTCCACTATCCCATCATGTATTTCAGGAACTTCTAATTCAAATAATCTTTTAACAAATCCTGGATGTGTTCTTGATAACAAAATTTGTGGTCCCTTTGTTGTCTTTTTAACTTCCAAGATATATGCCTTTATTCTATCACCTTGATTATATGTTTCACCTTCTATCTGTTCACTGGGAAGTAAAACGCCTTCTGTCTTACCTAGATTTACCATAACATTATTTCTGCTTACTCTTTGTATTAACCCTGTAATTATTTCACTTTCTCTACTATAAAATTTCTCATATATAATCTCTCTTTCAGCTTCTCTTATTCTTTGAACAACTACTTGTTTAGCTGTTTGAGCTGCAATCCGACCAAAATTTTTAGGTGTAACTTCTATTTTGACAATGTCTTCAATTTCATACTTGTTATCTATCCTCTTTGCATCTTCCAGAGCTATTTCTAAAAGATTATCTTCAACCTCATTTACCACCATTTTATTGGCATATACTCTAATTTCTCCATCTTCCTTATCTATATATATTTCCACATTCTGAGAAGAACCAAAATTCCTCTTATAGGCTGAAACTAATGCAGCTTCAATGGCTTCAATCAAAGTATCCTTAGATATGCCTTTCTCTTTTTCAATTTCATCTAATGCCTGTATGAATTCAGCATTCATCCCCAATAAACCTCCTTTAAAATTTAACAGCCAAATTTATTTTGGCAATAATATCTCTATCTATATTTATTACCTCGCCATCTTCATTCTCTATATCTAAACTCTTATCATTAAATCCTATGAGCCTTCCCATATGTTTTTTATGCCCTTTATAAGATTTATATAGACTAACCTCTACATCTTTTTTAATATTTAACTTTAAATCTTTATCTGTCTTAAGTGGTCTATCTAATCCAGGGGATGAAACCTCTAAAAAATAGTTTTCATCTATAGGGTCAACTTCATCTAATTTTTTGCTAAGTTTTTGACTTATTTCCTGACAATCATCTATAGTTATCCCTTCAGGTTTATCTAAGTATATCCTCAAAAACATAGAAGCACCTTCTTTAACAAACTCTACATCTACTAGAATATAGTCTGTTTCAACTAATATCTCACTTACAATATCCTTAGTTACTTTTTCAATATCATTTTTCTTCATATTTTCACCTCCATTGCTTGCATTAGAGATTAAAATAATATCTTTCCCTAATAATAATAATTTTAACTTAAATAACATTTCTTATTCTATAGATATATGATTATTTAATATACTTATATTTTTGCATAAAAATTGGGCAGGGTTCTGCCTTAAATAATAGTAAAAGGAAAGAGTGGGGTTCGCCCACTCCTAAAATCAGCATAATTATTTACTTATAATATATCATAAAAATTTCTAAAAATCAAATGTTAAATAAACTTAGTTGGTTACTTTCCGGAAGACCTTTTAAACATCCATGAACTTTCAATGCCTCAACAGCAGTTTTGTTTATTTTTGCTCTTTTCGTCAAGTCCTCTATAGATAAAAATTTTCCTTTTTCTCTTTCTTTCGCAATACTCCTAGCAGCATTTTCCCCGACACCCTGTAAAGACTTTAATGGAGGTATTATACCTTGCTCCCCAATCAAGAATTTATCACTATCTGATTTATAAATATTTACTCTATCAAATTTAAAACCTCTGCAATACATCTCCAAAGCTACTTCTAATACAGTCAGAAGATTTTTTTCCTTTGCTGTCTTTTCATTACCCATATTCTCAAGTTCTTCTATTTTGTTTTTTACAACATCTTTTCCTTTTACTATTAATTCAGCATCAAAATCTACAGCTTTCATAGAAAAATACGTGGCATAAAACGCCTCAGGATAGTGCACTTTAAAATAAGCTATCCTAAAAGACATCATTACATATGCAACAGCATGGGCCTTTGGAAACATATATTTAATCTTTTTACAGGATTGTATATACCAATCGGGAATTTTCATATCTCTCATATATTTTTCATCTTCTTCCGTAAGTCCTTTACCCTTTCTTACTTTCTCCATTATAGTAAAAGATCTTTTCTTTTCAAGACCATTATATATGAGATACATCATTATATCATCACGTGTAGATATAACTTCACTTAATTTAGTTACACCATTCCTAACCAAATCTTGAGCATTATTCAACCATACATCAGTACCATGGGATAAACCACTTATCCTTACAAGTTCCGCAAATGTAGTAGGTTTAGTATCTAAAAGCATTTGCCGCACAAATTTTGTTCCAAATTCTGGGATTCCAAAGGATCCTACTTCACTATTAATTTCCTCTTTATCGATACCTAAAACTTCAGTACTAGTAAATAAACTCATAGTCTTATTATCATCTAAGGGTATCTCTTGAGCATCCACACCAGTTAAATCCTCTAACATTTTTATAATAGTTGGTGTATCATGTCCTAGTATATCTAACTTTAGTATTCTTCCACTTATAGAGTGATAATCAAAATGTGTTGTTATTACTCCAGAATTTTTATCATTTGCAGGATATTGTATAGGACTGAAATCATATATTTCTTTATCTCCAGGAACTATCATTACTCCGCCAGGATGTTGTCCAGAAGTTCGTTTTATACCAGTACATCCTTTAACTAACCTTGTAGCTTCTGCACTATTTAGTACCATTTCTTTTTCATCAAAATATTTTTTTACAAATCCATATGCAGTCTTATCTGCTATAGTACCTATAGTACCTGCTCTAAAAACATGTCCTTTACCAAATAATTCTTCAGTATACTGATGGGCATTAGGTTGATATTCTCCAGCAAAATTAAGATCTATATCAGGTTCTTTATCTCCTTCAAATCCTAAAAACACTTCGAATGGTATATCATGGCCATCTTTAATATATTTAGTCTGACATACGGGACAATATTTGTCCTCCATATCTACTCCAGAACCTACAGACCCATCAATTATAAAGTCACTATTTTTACAGTTTGGACACACATAGTGTGGAGGTAAAGGATTTACTTCAGTAATATCACTCATTGTAGCAACAAATGAAGAACCTACAGATCCTCTAGATCCTACTAAATATCCATCTTCCAAAGATTTTTTAACTAATTTTTGAGCAATTATATACATCACTGCATATCCATTCTGTATTATAGAGCTCAATTCTTTCTCTAACCTAGTTTCTACAATTTCAGGCAATACTTCACCATATATTTTTCTTGCCTTCTTATAAGTAATCTCTCTCAATTCTTCTTCTGCACCCTCTATTTTAGGAGGAAATGTTCCATCTGGTATAGGTAATAACTCTTCTATGCTATCAGCTATAGCATTAGTATTTGTAATAACAACTTCTCTAGCCTTTTCTTTTCCAAGATAAGCAAATTCATTAAGCATCTCTTCTGTTGTCTTTAAATATAATGGTGGTTGATTGTCACTATCTTCAAATCCCTTACCTGCCATTAAAATCTTTCTAAAAACTTCATCCTGAGGGTCTAAGAAGTGTACATCTCCTGTAGCAATAACAGGTTTATTAAATTTCTCTCCTAAACTCACAATTTTTTTATTTATATTTCTCAACTCATCAACATCTTTTACCATGCCCTTATCAACTAAAAATCTATTATTACCTACAGGTTGTATTTCTAAATAATCATAGTAATTTACTATATCTCTTATCTCATTAAATCCTTTATTTTTTAATATTGCCCTATATAACTCTCCAGCTTCACATGCTGTTCCCAAAATCAATCCTTCCCTATATCTATTTAAAATAGACTTTGGAATCCTAGGCTTTCTATAAAAATAATTTATATGGGATTCAGAAACCAATTTATATAAGTTTTTTAATCCCTTATAATTTTTAGCCAATAATATTATATGAAAGGATTCACTAGACTTATAATTTTGCCCTTCTACAGATAGTGTATTTAATTGATATAGCTTATTAACACCTCTTTCTGAAACCATATCTAAACACTTTAAAAGTATTTCTGCCGTAGCATAGGAATCATCCACAGCTCTATGATGGTTCTCAAGGCTAATATTTAAATGTTTAGCTACTACATTTAATTTATGTCTTTTTAATTTTGGAAATAAATCTCTAGCTAACTGAAGTGTATCCAATACTGTATTATCAATGTTTATACCAATATCGGAAAAGTTTTTTGTTATAAATCCCATATCAAATTGAGCATTATGAGCTACTAATACAGCATCACCAATAAACTCATAGAATTCAGGTAATATGTCCTCTATCTTAGGCTCACTTAAAACCATATTATCAGTTATACCAGTAAGTTTTACTATTTTTTCTGGTATCTTGACTCCAGGATTTACTAATTTACTAAACTTATCTACGATCTCATTATTTTTTATTTTTACTGCTCCTATTTCAGTAATTTTGTTATTTATAGGAGAAAAACCAGTAGTTTCTATGTCAAATACTACATATTCACAATCTATATCTTGTCCTTTGTCAAACAACACTACGGGATTAGAGTCATTAACCACATATCCTTCTAATCCATAGATCATTTTTAATCCATATTTCTTTCCCGCATCCATACCCTCTGGAAAGCTTTGTACTACTCCATGGTCAGTTATGGTCATAGCTTTATGTCCCCATTGAGACAGTTTTTTTGCCATGTCATCTATACTAGACATTCCATCCATATCACTCATTTTTGTATGTAGATGTAATTCTACCCTTTTATCTTCACTTTTATCTACTCTTTCAATTTTTTTTGTTATGGACATAGCTTTAGTCATCATTACCAATTCTCTAGAAAAAGAATCAAAAACTATATCTCCTTTAATCTTTAAATTGGACCTTTCTTTAATTTTTCCCTCTAAAGACTCTTGTTGCTTCTTAGTGGCAAACAGCTTTACAACTAATGAACTAGTATAGTCGGTAACTTTATATATATATAATTTCTTATTTCCTTTAATATCCCTTGATTCTATATCAAATACCTCTCCCTCTATAGTTACTTGTCCAGAGTTTGTATTAATACTTGATATAGGAACCACTTCTTCATCAACTGCTTTACCATATACTATGCCAACAGCATTTCCACTATATTTTTTGTTATTTGAATTCTCATACTGGTCATTCCGTTTTGTGTCTTGTACTTGTATACTTTCCAATTTTTTTATAATCTTTTTTTCTTCAGCTTCTTTTATCTTATCATAATCTAACTTTATATCTTCTGACTGTTTTTTTTCAATCTTCACTCCAATTTTTACTCCAAATTCTTTACAAAAAAAATCAGCTATAAGATTATCTATTTTTTTCTCTTTTAATTTAAAAAATCCATAATTATTTCTTACATCTATCTTAAAAATATTATTATTAAAACTCCATTTTAAATCTTCTATCCATGATCTGCTCGAAGGAATATTTTTGTTTATAATGTATAATATATTATTCCAATTTTCTTTGACCAAAACATTTAAATCTTCAATTAAACTAGAATCATAGTTTACTTTTAATTCTATACATTCAAATTCTGCTAAATTCTTTTTAAATTGTTTTTTTATATAGTCAATATCACTATAATCTACTATTTCACTTGACTTGAAATAAATCTTAATAGTTCTAGATTTTATATTGAGCAATACATTGTCTATTTGTAACTTTTTTATACTATTCTTTTTTATATCCAATCCAATATTTTTAAATATTTTTCCAGCTGTAGGCCTAGCAACAATAGTCAATTCATTCACTCCCTTTAGACTATCTATTGGATACTTCTAGTACCCCCTCTTGTTTACTTATCTCACTTAATAAATTTTGTCCTTGATTATCATCCTTTAACTTTACTAACATAGAAATAATTAAAATGTCCTCACTATTTTTCTCAAGTTCTATTCTATCAATGACTATACCTAATTCCCCAGTAACTAATCCTATCTTTCCAATTTGACCCGGTTTGTTTTCAGAGACTATTCTTAGCTTCATAAATTTTCTTCTAGATTTAATTTTTGTCTCTACTTTAGTAAATATAATTAATGTAATCAATATTATAATAACACTAAGTATAGAACCTGTATAAAATCCCGATCCAATAGCTAAACCCACACATGCAACAGCCCAAAGACTAGCTGCAGTAGTCAGACCCTTTACAGAGTCTCCTTCCTTTATTATAGTCCCCGCACCTAAGAATCCTATACCACTTATAACTTGAGCTGCCAATCTACCAGGATCTATATTAGTTTGATATTTATAAGTATCAAAAATATATAAACCCACCAGCATAACCAAAGTAGAACCTACACATACTAATATGTGTGTCCTAAAGCCGGCAGGCCTCTTTACACTCTCACGTTCCATTCCTATTAACCCTGATAATACTATAGATAATACAATCCTAAATACTATTTGTTTTGTTGAAATCATAAAAAACCCCTATCTTTTTCTACTAAACTCATCAAATTTCAACACCTTAATAACTTCCCAATACATCTTAACTCTTTCAGTTAGTCCTTTCATCAATCCCATTTTTTCTTCTTTCATTACATGAGTAAGATTTGATAAAGGAACTTCTTTATAATCTACATTATTAGTGCTGACGTATTTTGTTAGTGCTAACTCTATACCATATCTTGTCACATCTATATTTTTAATATCACTAATTATGCCTCTTTTCATAGCCCTTTGACCTGATAAAAAAGGTGTTATTTTCTGACCTAAATCTGTAATTTTTCTTCCATCTTCAAAGACTCCAATAGTCATCTCGCATTCATCTAATATAACTGGCAATAAAAGGTCTGTAATATGTTTTTGTTTAAGTCCCAACAAATCTGCATCCAAAAACAATACAATATCACTGTCTGTTTCTCTTACTCCTGCATCTACTGCTCCGCCTTTACCCATATTCTTTTTTAGATCTATGACTTCTGCACCAAAATTTCTTGAAATTTCAGCTGTTTTATCTGTAGAACCATCATTGACAACTATTATATCTTCAATCAAATCTACCTTTTTTAAAACTGTAATTATATCTCCTATTGTTTTTTCTTCATTAAATGCAGGTATAATTCCAGTTATTTTATAATACATTAAATTCCCCCCTAAAGGTTCTTATAAATCCTCTATCTCATTTATTAATTCCTCTAAGAGCTTATCTTCTGGTACTTTCCTAATTATTTTACCTTTTTTAAATATTAATCCTTCTCCTATGCCACCAGCAATGCCTATATCTGCCTCTTTTGCTTCTCCAGGTCCGTTTACAGCACATCCCATTATGGCAACTTTTATAGGCTTTCTTATGTTTTCCAATGCATTTTCAGCCCTCTTTGCTAAATCTATAAGGTCAATTTGTGTTCTTCCACAAGTTGGACAAGATATTATTTCTACACTATCTTCAAGCATATCCAAAGATCTCAATATTTGTCTTCCTACCCTTATTTCATCCAATGGATCTCCAGTTAATGATACCCTTATAGTATCTCCTATGCCATCTAGCAATAATGTTCCTATACCTATAGAGGATTTTATAGTTCCTCTCCAAGGAGTTCCAGCTTCTGTTATACCTATATGCAACGGATAGTCAACCATTTTAGCTATCTTTCTATATGAGTCTATAGTTAATCTAACATTAGATGCCTTTATTGAAATAATTATCTTATCATAATTTAATTTTTCTAAAATATTAACATGTTCCATAGCACTATAAACCATAGAATCTTTATTGACACCACCATATTTCTCTACAAATTCTTTCTTTACAGAACCTGAATTAACACCAATCCTAATAGGTACATCCCTTTCTTTACAAGCCTTTACAACCTCTTTGACTTTTAAATGGCTTCCTATATTTCCAGGATTAATTCTAAGTCCATCTATATTATTTTCTATCGATTTTAACGCTAGTTTATAATCAAAATGAATATCCGCAATAATAGGTATACTAATTTGTTTTTTTATATCCTTTAATGCGTTGGCAGCAGTATCATCTAATACTGCAACCCTTACAATATTACATCCTTCCTTTTCCAGATCTTTTATTTGATTTACCGTAGATTCTACATCCCTTGTATCAGTATTAGTCATAGACTGTATTGTTATAGGATAATCACTACCTATCCCTACATCTCCATATTTAAAATTTTTAGTTTTTCTTCTCATCTATTTATCATCCCTTTAAATTATATCAAGTCTCATAATATCTTTATATGTCACAAAAACCATTAGCATTAATAGCAAAACAAAACCTACCAAATGAACTAATCCCTCTTTTTCAGGGTCTATAGCCTTACCTCGTATGATTTCTAAAAACATAAACATTATTCTACTACCATCTAAAGCAGGAATAGGCAATAAATTAAAGAACCCTAAATTTACACTTATAATACCTGCAATATATAAAACATTTAGAAATCCAAACTTAGCCGCTTCTCCTACTACAGAGATTACCCCTATAGGTCCCATAACATCTCCTATTTTTTCAGTACCTCCAAATAATTTGCTAAAAAGCATACCAAAAAATTGAAACATCATCCCTATAGCAAGTATAGTTTTTTCTATTCCGCTATATAAAGAACCTAATAAAGATTTTTCCATAACTGGAGTTATTCCTATTATTTTTCTTTGAGTATTTTCTTCATATGTGGGGCTGATATCAAAAGTTAACTCTTCACCTTTTCTATTAACTGTCACCTTTATAATATCAGATTGTGAACCATTTATCTGTTCAACTAATCCTTCCCAATCATTGATATCTTCACCATTAATATTCTTTATAACATCTCCAGTCCTTACCCCTGCTTCGTAAGCTGGTAAATCTTTATTAGCTTTAGAAATTTCTATAGTTGGAATGCCTATATTGTAGGATATTACAGCAAAAACTACTGCTGCCAATACAAAGTTCATAAATGCCCCTGCTGCTAACACTAATATTCTTGATAAAGGAGGTTTATTATTAAAACTTCTCTCATCATCTGAAGCTTCATCCTCTCCTTCCATTTTCACATACCCTCCAATAGGCAATATCCTTAGAGAATACTCAGTTTCTCCTTTAGTCATTTTACCTATCCTAGGTCCCATACCTATAGAAAACTCATGAACTTTAATGCCAACTAATTTCGCAACTGTAAAATGACCTAGTTCATGAACTAAAACCACTACAAAAAATACAAAAATCGCTGCTATTGCTGTATTCAAAAAATCACCACCTATAATTGTTTAGATCTCAATAATTCCCTTGCCCACCTATCACTCTCTAATATATCTTCAATAGTAGGATCTAAAATATTGTTATGCTTTTCCATTATATCTTCAATAAACTTTGGTATTTCCATAAAACCTATCTTCCCATCTAAAAACCATTGGACTACTACTTCATTAGATGCATTTAATACCGATGGCATTGTGCCTCCAATTTTTAAGGCTTCCATAGCAAGAGATAAACATCTAAATGTCTTTGTATCTGGCCTTTCAAAATTAAGGTTTCCTATAGATACAAAGTCTAAAGAATCCAATGAATTCTTTTTTCGTTTCGGATAAGTTAATGCATATTGTATAGGAATTCTCATATCTGATACTCCCATTTGTGCAATTACGCTGCCATCTATATATTCCACCATAGAATGCACTATACTCTGAGGATGCACTGTCACATCTATTTTATCTAATTTTACATCAAATAACCACCTTGCTTCTATAACTTCTAATCCTTTATTCATTAATGTAGCAGAATCGATAGTTATTTTTTTCCCCATACTCCAATTAGGATGATTTAATGCATCTTTAACATTAACTTTTTTTAAATATTTCTCATCTTTTCCTCTAAATGGCCCCCCTGAAGCTGTCAAGATCAATCTCTTTATTTCTTCTTTACTACCACCTTTAAGACATTGAAATATAGCTGAATGTTCACTATCTACAGGTATAATATCAACAGCATTCTGCTCTGCCTCATCCATAACTATTTTTCCAGCTGTAACTAATGTCTCTTTATTAGCCAATGCAATAGTTTTTTTTGCCTTAATAGCACTTAAAGTTGGTTTTAATCCAACCATTCCTACTACTGCAGTTAACACCATATCTGCAGTAGACTCAGATGCTATATTATTTAAACCCTCTATGCCAGACAATACTTCTATATTATATTGCTTGAGTCTTTTTTTTAGAATATTGGCCATAGATTTATCTACTACAGTTACAACTTCTGGTCTAAATTCTATTGCCTGCTTTTCTAAAAGATCTATATTTTTATTTGCTGATAAAGCAACAACCTTATACCCATTATCATTTCTTACCACATCTAATGTTTGAGTTCCTATGGACCCTGTAGAACCCAATATAGCAATTTTTTTCATAAGACCACCTCACAACCTCATTTATAAATTCTATCTAAGTACAAAAATTGTCATATAATAGTATACTGTAGGTGCAGTAAATAATATACTATCAAATCTATCTAAAACTCCCCCATGTCCAGGCATTATACTACCATAATCTTTAATACTAGCTATTCTCTTTATTTTAGAAGCAGTAAGATCTCCTAATTGAGCAATAATAGCACAAATAATACTCAATGGTAACAATTGTAGCAAATTTCCCGTTCCTATTGCTTTGACAAAAATAAAGGTAACTACAAAACTACCCAAAGTACCACCTATACTTCCCTCTATAGTTTTTTTAGGACTAAGAGTGGGACAAAGTTTGTTTTTCCCAAAAAACATCCCAGTGAAATAAGCAAAGGTATCAGTAGCCCAAGCTGTTATAAATATTATCCATATATAAATCGAGCCTGCCATAAATTGAACATGAAATATAAAAAATACAATATATATACTTCCTAGTAAATTCATTGCAATATCCTGAGGCCGTATTTCCTTTTTAAATACCATAATAATTAACAAGATAATTGTATAACAAAAAATCAACGGTGAATGATAATTTCTCAATTCTATTAATTCTGATAAAAAAAACGCCAAAGAAAATACATAACTCATTTTAGATATTGGATTAAATCCCATTGATTTAATTGCTCTATTGTATTCATAAATACCAATTGTAGCCATAGTAAATACACCAATATTTAACAAAATACCTCCAGTAAAAACTACAATTAATAAAAATATCAATCCTATTATACCACTAATAACTCTTATTTTCATTATAACACCATCCTATTCAGTTACAATCCACCGAATCTTCTATTTCTATTTTGATATTCCTTTATACATTTATAATATTCCATTGTATTAAAATCAGGCCAATATACATCACTGAATACAAACTCTGTATAGGCATTTTGATAAATCAAAAAATTGCTTAGCCTCATCTCTCCACTGGTCCTTATTAGTAAATCAGGATCTGGCTGGTCTTTAGTATATAAATATTTTTTAAAACTTTCTTCATTTATATCTTCAATGTCTATTCTATCATTATTTATATCTTCAAAAACCATTTTTATACCTCTAATTATTTCATCTCTTCCTCCGTAATTTAATGCTATATTCAAAACTAATTTTTTGTTTTGTTTTGTCAATTCAATAGTATTTTCAATTTCCTTCTTCAAAATGGGACTCAGTCTATTTATATCCCCCAATACATTTATTTTAACATCATTCTTTATAATTGTTTTTAATTCTTTTTTTATGAATTCTATTAATAATCCCATCAAATAATTTACTTCATCTTTTGGTCTATTCCAATTTTCAGTAGAAAATGCATATATTGTTAAATATTTAATGCCCATATCTCCAGATACTTCAACTATTTCTTTAACTCTATTGACACCTTCCCTATGACCAGCTGTTCTAGGTAAAAATCTCTTTTTTGCCCATCTGCCATTACCATCCATTATTATAGCGACGTGTTTAGGTATTTTAGATAAATCTATATTTTTCTTTAGTGTCTTTTCTTTATTTCCTTTAATCATTTTGAACCTCCAAAAAATAATAGGGTCATTAAAAACCCCTTCTATGATTGTAGAAGGGGATTAAAAATCTCCTGAAATTATGGTTGCGTTATTACGATCTATATCTATCCTCAATACTCTAGAATCCCTTAAATCAATATTATAGTTTTTATTCAAACCTTTTGTCTTTAATATTTTTACCTTGTAGCCTTCAGATTCTAAAAAATTTTTACCATATTGAAGTTTAGTTCCTAATAATCTATAATATCTCAAAAGGTTTATACCTCCATAATTTCTTTTTCTTTTTTATCTGTCAATTTATCTATTTCTTCTCCATATTTATTAGTCAAGTTTTGTACTTGTTCTTCAGCCTTTTTCAAATCATCCTCAGTTATATCACCATTTTTCTCCATTTTCTTCAGCTTATCATTTGCATCTCTTCTAGTATTTCTTATAGCTATTTTAGCATTTTCATTGATTTTACTTAATAATTTTACCAAATCTTTTCTTCTTTCTTCAGTTAACTGAGGAATCACTAACCTTATTACTTTTCCATCATTAGAAGGATTTATTCCTAAATCTGACTTTAAAATAGCTTTTTCTATCTCAGAAACTGAATTAGCATCCCAAGGCTGTATCAATAACATTCTAGGCTCTGGAGCTGATATATTAGCTATCTGATTCAATGGTGTAAGCGCTCCATAATAATCTACTTTTACCTTATCCAACAAACTAGGATTAGCTCTACCTGCTCTTATAGTTAATAATTCATCTTTAAATGCTTTAACTGTCTTTTTCATTTTCTCTTCTGTCTGCTTATGAACTTCTAAATACATTTAATTCCCCTCCTTTTTTATATTAATTTAGTTCCTATATTTTCTCCCATTACAACCCTTACAATATTATCAGCATCCTCGATGCCAAATACAATAATAGGTATTTTATTGTCCATGCATAATGACGCAGCAGTTGAATCCATAACCCCTAATTCAAGATTTAAAATATCTTTATAATTTAAATTATCAAATTTCTGAGCCTCAGGATTCATGGACGGATCTGAATCATAAACTCCATCAACACCTTTTTTAGCTAATAATACAACTTCTGCTTCAATCTCTGCAGCTCTTAATGCAGCTGTAGTATCCGTGGAAAAGAAAGGATTTCCAGTTCCAGCAGCAAAAATAACTACTCGACCTTTTTCTAAATGTCTAACCGCTTTTCTTCTTATATATGGCTCTGCTATTTGCCTCATTTCTATGGCAGTTTGAACTCTAGTTAGTATACCATTATTTTCTAAAGCATCTTGTAATGCCAATGCATTGATAACTGTAGCAAGCATTCCCATATAATCGGCTGTCGTCCTATCCATACCTTTTCCACTTCTACCTCTCCAAAAATTGCCTCCACCAACCACTATAGAAACTTCAACTTCATATTGGTGTAGTTTTTTTATCCTTTCTGCAATTTCTTCTATAATTTCTTCATCAATTCCAAATTCTTTTTTTCCTTTTAAAGCTTCACCGCTTAATTTCAATATTACTCTTTTGTATGCAGGTTTTTTCATTTGAACACTCCCAGCCTATCAATAATATTCTATAATAAATTTAAAAATCCTCTATTATTGGTTAATTTCCTATTTATTTTTTATATGCTTCTTATTTAAATGGAGAACACGGCGTGTTCTCCATTTAATATAGATTAAAAATTACTGATTTATTTGCTTTGCAACTTCATCTGCAAAATTTTCTTCTCTTTTTTCTAATCCTTCCCCTACTTCAAATCTTACAAATCTTCTTATTTTTAGATTTTCACCTATTTTAGCAATTTTATTTGTTAATAACTCAGTTACAGTTATATCTGGATCTTTTATAAAAGGTTGTTCCATTAAGCATACTTCTTTAAAATATTTTTCAATTCTTCCTTCTACCATTTTATCTACAATATGTTCTGGCTTTCCTTCATTTAAAGCCTGTTCTCTCAATATTTCTTTTTCTTTAGCTATCTCTTTCTCATCCACATCTTCCTTTGAAACATATTTAGGATTTTGTGCAGCTACTTGCATTGCCATATCTCTAACAAATTCTTTAAATTCTTCATTTTTAGCAACAAAATCAGTCTCTGAATTTACTTCTATTAGTACACCAATTCTTCCGCCGTGTATGTATGAATCTACAATACCCTCAGCAGCTATTCTACCAGACTTTTTAGCAGCTTTAGAAAGTCCCTTCTTTCTTAATGCTTCTATTGCGGCTTCTACATCTCCACCACACTCTACTAAGGCCTTTTTACAATCTAACATACCGGCACCAGTAGCCTCTCTTAACTCTTTTACCATTGCAGCTGTTACTTTAGCCATTTAATTTCCTCCTAACTGTATTTTATAAGATATTTATAGTACTCCTCTTAAATATTTCTTAATCATAATAAAAGGTAAGAGTAGTAAGGGAAAATTTCCCTTATAACCCTTACCATTTTAGTAAACATTTTATTCTTCTATTTGTTCCCCTTGTTTGCCTTCTAAAACGGCATTAGCCATTGTTTCTGTAAGTAATTTAACAGCTCTAATAGCATCGTCATTACCTGGTATTACATAATCAACTTCATCAGGATCACAATTAGTATCTACTATAGCTATAACTGGTATTCCCAATATCTTAGCTTCTCTAACTGCTATCCTTTCTTTTCTAGGATCTACTACAAACAATGCATCAGGAATTCTATTCATATTTTTAATTCCACCTAAGAACTTCTCTAATCTATCAGCTTCATGATTTAACTTTATAACTTCTTTTTTAGGTAACAAATCAAAAGTACCCTCTTCTTCCATTTGTCCTAAATCATGAAGTCTCTGAATCCTTCTTTTGATAGTCTTATAGTTAGTAAGCATACCTCCTAACCATCTTTGACTAACAAAATGCATTCCACATCTTTTGGCCTCATTCTCTATAGATTCTTGAGCCTGTTTCTTAGTTCCTACAAATAAGATTTCTCCGTCATTAGCTACTATTTCCTTTATGACATTGTATGCATCTTCAACTTTCTTAACAGTCTTTTGCAAATCTATTATATAAATACCATTTCTTTCAGTAAATATATACTCTGCCATCTTAGGATTCCATCTTCTAGTCTGATGTCCAAAATGCACACCAGCCTCTAATAACTGTTTCATAGTAATAACTGACATATATTTCACCTCCTTGTTTTTTACCTCCACTTGAATCAACTTTTTAAAGAACCTATATAATGTAGGCACAACTTTAAAAATCATCAAGTGTGTGTATTTTTACCATATGTAGTATAACACAACCTAGGATTTTTGACAATAACTTTCTATATTATTTTTAAAAATAATATAGAAAGTTATTGTCTAATCTCTGAATATTTCATTTTTATTATAATTTCTATTTCTCTAATACCTCTATCTAACTCTTTAGCTATATCTTGTATAGAATAACCTTTTTCGTATAAATTGTATACTTGTTCTTCTTTTTCTATATTTTTATATTCTTTGTCAAAACTAGTATTATTATTTATTAAATTGTTTTTTTCATATTCTATAGAAGCCCTGTTATCTAAAATATTTTCAAATTTACTAATCTTTTTATTCATATTCTCTAGCTGTAACATTAAATTATTTTCTTCTGCTGTTATATCTTGAACTTTTAAATTTTGTTTCTGATTTTCAATAATTAAAAAAATTATTGAAAAAATAACTATTATTATACCAAATATGAGTAAAAAAGTAATCATACTCCACCCCTAATTAAACCTTTAAATCAATTTTATTGCCTAAGTATTTTCCACTAGAATTTTTATCCTTATGTTTTTTTTTCTTTTCGTTCTTTTCATCATCAGAATCACTGCTATAATTATTTTTCGAGTTATTTTTTTTATCTCTTTTAATCTTTTGGCTCTCTGATTTATTGGATTTATTTATTTTATTCATTTTTTCTTTTACTTTAATTTCATTTTTAGACAATTCGTTGTGTAAAAAATTCTTATTTCGAAAATTATCATTTTGTTCTGCTTTAGACATTTGTTGGGCTTTTGGTACTATGTTCTGAAAATCAATAGGTTTTATTGACATAAAATACCACTCCTATTGGTCATAAGGAGCCACTTTAATCTCTCCTAATTCCCTATATATTATACAACTATCCAACTCATCTCTAATATACATAATACTATTTCCTATTATAATTTTCACTCCAGGATATATCTTCTCTTGTACCACTATTCTTCCCTTCGATAACAATTCTATCCTAGATTCCAATTCTATTGCAGTATCTTTTGATTTCTCATATTTACCTTGCAAAAATTTTTTAGTGTTTATAGCATTTACAAGCATTTCTTTTTTACTTTTAGTTAATCTCCCTCTTTTAGATAGCTTAGATAAAAGCATTATAGATTTATCTAATTTTTCCATATTGTTTTTCAACTCTAATATTTCATCTTTTAAAGACTCATACCTGCATTTGAGATTAGGATCAACTCCTACTTCTATAACAGTTTTAGTCTCCATCTCAGATCCTATTACTCTAGCCTTAACCTCTTTTCTTGCTCTACATATACCTCCAACAATAAGACCTTTTTTACCCATTACTATAACAGAATTTTCACTATTAGTTTCACTATGCATAATGGCTTCGGATTTTATATCTCCATGGGCATATAATTTAGCATTTTCTATAAATCTTGCTGCTATTTCACCTCTAGCTATAAGGTCTGCTCTGCCATATCCTTGTACCCCTCTATGTAATATGATATTTTCTTCACTTTTTAATATTGCACCTTCTACTACTCCAGATATTTCTATATCTCCAGTAGCAGTCACCTTAAATCCAGTCATTATATTACCTTGAACCTTTACAGCACCATTAAAATTGATATTACCAGTAGAATTATCCACATTTCCATTTACATTGTGCACTTCTAAAACTGACACCTTGTCATTTAAAAAAGAAACTTCACCTTCTTTTTCTGACACTAAATTCATACCATCTTCTGTTACCCTTACATTTTTGCCAAACTTAAACTTGACGTCTTTACCTGCCTTTGGAAAAATTTCTTTCCCAAAAACATCAAAACCCACTTCTCCATTATCAGGAGGCTGAATTCTTGCCAATATCTGTCCTTCATTAACATTATTTATCAGTCCTAAATTTCTATAATTTACTTTGCCATCTTCTAATATCTCTGGTGAATTATTACTTTTAGTATTAAATTTATACTCTATATAGCCATCTCTTCCATCAACAGGGTCTTTGCCCTCTCCTATAAGCATTTGCTTATTATATATTCTTTTTTCTACTAAATCTTTTATAATATTTTTCTTTAGTGAACACTGCACTTTCTCCATTATCTTTTTTATAATATCTTCATAGGTCAATAAAACTCCTCCATCAGGTGGAATTAATGTTAAAAAAACTTTCATTTTATCCTTAGAAATTTCTATTAAAACAGTTTCATCAATCATTTCTTCTTCTTGTGATGGGGCTATCTTATTCCTTTTATATGTGCTTGTATCTAAAGTGTTTTTTATTGAATCAATATCAAAATTTTTCACATTTTTTTTCTTAATTTTACTTAGTACTTCCTCTAGGGTTACAATGTTTTTTACATCAGTATTATCTATAATGAGATAAACGCCGTCTTCTTCATATTCTAAACTAAAATATCCATTTCTTTTCTCTTGATAACTAATGTCAACCACATCCTGTGTTTTAGTATCATCAATCTTTTTTTCTGATTTTTTAGGCCACACCTTTATTTTATAGTCTTTTATGTTTATCCCCATAACGGCAACACCTTTTTCCATTATTTCAATATCCACGTCATCCTTTTTTCTATTTAATGTCTCTAAAGCGGTATTTATTAAATTTTCTAAATTTTTCCCCTGCAGAATAACAGGTTTATCCATTTATAACACCACCATTTTAATTTTAATATGTCATATACTATTAAGGGTCTTCTTTAGTTTTATAATTGCCTTACTATGTATCTGAGAAATTCTGGATTCTGAAAGATCTAAAACTTGTCCTATTTCTTTATAATTTAATTCATCAAAATAGTACATAGAAATGACTAATTTTTCATTTTCAGGCAGACTATCTATCGTTTCTCTAAGCAAATCATATATCTCTTGTTCTTGATATACAGATTCGGGAGTCTCTTCATCTCTGCCATAGTAATCCCCCTTTGAATATATTAATTCATCCAAAGAAATTACATTAAAGGTCGAGACTTGAGCCAAGATTGATTCCACTTCTCTCTGTGACATATCTAGTTCTTTTGATATATCATTAACAGTAATTTCCCTATCTAATTTGTTTTCCAGTTTTCCTACAATTTGTTCTATCTCTTTAGATTTTTTTCTTAAAGACCTTGGTATCCAATCAATTTTTCTAAGACTATCAATAATTGCTCCTCTAATTCTAATCTGAGCATAGGTCTCAAACTTTATTCCCCTATTTATTTCAAATTTTTCTACTGCATCTATAAGACCAAATACCCCATACCCTTGTAAATCATCGAATTCTACATTTCCACCGTAATAATTATACAATCTTCCAGCAACAATCTTTACAAGATGAACATAATTTTCAATAAGTTTTTTCTTGGCAGTAACATTCTTTTCATTTTTATATTTTTTCCATAAATGTTCATATGTCATATAAATACCTCCAAAGACTATAGAAAATAAAACTATATTATGTTATTACCATGTCCTATAGTCTTAACTAATAAAGAGCCGCTTTCTGCATCTATTTCTATAGTTCTACCAAAATTTCCTCCTGTATCTTCAGCTATTATAGGTATATTTAGTTTTGACAATTTCTCCTTAGATGCAATTACATTTCTTTCTCCTATTTTTAATATATTATTGCTGGAATTAAAGCTAAACATCTGGGCTCCACCTGCCAGTTTTGCCCATAATTTTTTCTTATTGGCCCCAAGCTTTATCATTTCTTTAATTAAAACTTCAACAGCTGTATCAGCAAATTTGGCTTTATTGGAATTATTTTTTATTTCTTTACTGGACGGTAACATTATATGAGCTAATCCTGCTACTTTAGTAGACTTATCATATAATACAATTCCAACGCAAGAGCCCAATCCCAAAGTAGTCAAAACTCCAGGAGCCTTTACTGCTGCTAAATCAGCCATTCCTACCTTCACAGTTTCCATAATTATATTACCCCTAAACTATTTAATATTTTTTCAAAAGATTCTATTTCAGGTATCAAAAATAAATCTCCGTGCACTTGCTTATTGTCTTCTTGAAACTCAGTCTCTATAAACAATACCTTGTCACCCATGATTCCAAATTGAACTGCAGGAACACTTATTATGGCTCCTGCCATATCAATAGCTACAGAAGGTATAGAAATTTTAATATTTAAACCTGTCAAAGTACTTAATGAATTTATATAAGATGCAGCTAATATATTTCCAATCTCAGATAAGGCAGATATATCCATATCACTTAAATCTTTTTCATCACCTTCTCTATTCATTAATATATCTACCAAATTTCTAGCAGAACTTTGGTCTAAAATAAACATTATATTGCCTACAATATCTCCTTCCATTTCAAAGTATATGCCTATAACTGTTTTTTCAGCATTACCTAAGGCCTCGGAAACATCTTTGAAGTCCAAAATTTTAACCTGGGGTACCTCCATATCTACTTTTTTATTTATAAGTTTAGCTAAGGATGTTGTAGCATTTCCTGATCCGATATTTCCCAACTCTTTTAATACATCAATAAGAGTGGAGTTTAAATTATTCATATCTATATTCATCATAACACCTCATACTAATTATTATTTTTAATATCAAGCACCTTTTCCAAGTCTAAAATCATTATTAGCCTCTCATCTGATTTTCCAATAGCATTAACAAATCCTCTAGCTCCTTTTTCATCTAACTGTGGTGGAGGATCTATCTGGTCACTGGACAAGTGAATCACCTCTGATGAAGAATCCACTATTAATCCCACTACCATATCTTCTACTCCAACAATGATTATTCTCACATCTCCGTCATAGTCTCTCTTTTCAAAACCAAACCTTTTTCTCAAATCAATTACTGTAACCACTTCTCCCCTTAAATTTACCACACCTTCTATATATTCAGGGGCATTGGGTACTCTGGTCAAATCCATAAGCTTCTCAATAATTTTAACTTTATAAATATCAATACCATAATATTCTTCAGCCAGTTTAAAAACTACATACTGATTATCTGTAACTCTATTTGTTAATTGCACGTCTTCACCCCCTGATTAAAATAAGGAATTAATATCTAATATTAATGAAATCTTACCATTTCCTAATATAGTAGCCCCTGCTATATGTTTAATGCCTGCTAAAAATTTACCTAGAGATTTAATAACTATTTCTTGCTGTCCTATAAGATTGTCCACTATTAAACCCGCTTCTTTTTCTCCTTTTTTAACTATTACAGTTATTAGTTCTTCACTTTCATTGTCTTCTGGTAATCCCAATATTCTATTTAATCTCACTATAGGCAATGTTTTATTTCTAAATAATACAACTTCATTATTTTGCACTTTTCTTATATCACTCTTCAATATAGGACTAATCTCTTTTATTGAACTCAATGGTATAGCATATATCTCATCTTTAAGCTTAATAAGTAACGCTTGAATTATAGCAAGGGTCAGAGGTATTCTAATGGTAAATTTAGTTCCTTTTCCTTGTAAAGTAGTAATCTCAACTATACCACCTATAGATTCAATCTTAGATTTTACTACATCTAGTCCTACTCCTCTTCCCGACACATCGGTTACCTTGTCAGCCGTACTAAAACCAGCCTCAAACAACAGCTCAGCTATTTCATCTTTAGATAATTGTTCTGCTTTTTCTTCACTTATTACTCCTTTTGATATAGCTTTATCTTTGATTTTTTCATGATCAATACCCGCTCCATCGTCACTAACTTCTATAACTACATTATTACCATCAGGATATGCCTGTAATTTAACTACTCCATATTCAGGCTTGCCAATATTTTCTCTTTCCTCAGGTTTTTCAATTCCATGGTCTATAGAATTCCTTATAAGGTGAATTAATGGATCTCCAATCTCATCTATAACAGTTCTATCCACTTCTGTTTCTTCACCATACATTTCAAGATTAATATTTTTACCCAACTCTTTAGATAAATCTCTAACCATTCTTGGAAATCTATTAAATACTCTCTCAATAGGAACCATCCTCACCTTCATAACTGCGTCATGAAGATTTGTAGTTATTCTCTCAAGATATTCTATTGCTTCATTCATATTTTGTTTTTTATCAGTATGCCCTATATCTTCCATCCTTGTCTTTATGATAATAAGTTCACTTACAAGATTCATTAGATTATCTAGCCTATCAATATCTACCCTAACAGTTTTTCCAACTTTATTGCTTTGCTTCTTTTTCTTGACATTATCTTTATGCAAATCATCCTTGTTTGATTTCAATGAATCATTAGTCTTTTCTTTTTTCGTATCTCCCGATGCAGTTTTTTTATCAGGACCAGACATTTTCTCATCTTTATCTTTTTCAATATCTAGTTCAAGCTTTTTTACATCAACTTTTTTTATTTCAGATATTAATTCAATTTCTTTCTTTATCTTCTCACTATCCAATTTACTAATAATTGTGAGCTTAAAAGAATTTTCAAATTTCTCATCTTCTATATCTTCAACCGATGGTACAGATTGAATTATCTCAGAATGTTTTTCTAATGTGGTAAATATTATGAATGCCCTAGCCGCTTTAAGCATACAAGCCTCTTGTAATTCAACTTCTATAGTATATGCATTTAATCCTTTTTCTTCAGCTTTTTTCAATACATTAGAAACATAGTTATCCAATACCAATTCTTCATCTGTTTCTTTTATTAGATCTTGTTCTTTATCTACTTTTCTTTCCACTTTGCCCCCTGTTTTCATAATATTAGTTAATATTTCTACTAAATGCTCGCTTTCTATATCTCCTTCTTCACCATTTTCTCTTATGTAATCTATATTTTCCTGCAAAATATCAAAGCATTCAAATAATACATCAATAATATCAGTATTTATAGTCAGTTTCTCATTTCTTAAAGCATGTAATAAATTTTCCATTTCATGAGTCAAGTTAGCAATCTTGCTAAAACCCATTGTGCCAGACATACCTTTTAAGGTATGAGATACTCTAAATATTTCATTCAATAACTCAATGTTATCAGGCTCTTGTTCCAGCCTTAAGAGACTATCATTCATGCTCTGTAAATGTTCATTAGATTCCTCAATGAATATATCTAAATATTGATTTATATCCATTTTTACACCCCCACTCTCTTTATTATTTCAGAAGCAATATTTCCTAAAGGTAAAATTTTATCTATAGCGTTTTTAGCAACTGCTACCTTAGGCATACCGTAAACTATACTAGTACTTTCATCCTGAGCAATGGTATATCCCTTATTTAATTTAATTTTCTTAATTCCATCTGCTCCATCTGCTCCCATTCCAGTCAGGATAGCTGCAACTTTAGTTAAACTATCTATCTGTGATACAGATTCCATCATTTTATCAACTGATGGCCTATGTCCTGACACTGATTTACCCTGGTCTAGTTTGATTATATACTTATTTCCATATCTTTCTTTTATTGTCATATGATAATCACCAGGTGCTATATAGCATGTCCCTCTCATCAATTCTTCTCCGTCTTTTGCCTCTTTGACATTTATTCGTGACATAGAATTCAGTCTTTTAGCTAGAGGCTTAGTAAAACCCGGTGGCATATGTTGAACCACCATTATACTGGCATCTATATCTTCAGGTATATATGGTATTATTTCTTGTAATGCTCTTGGTCCACCAGTAGAAGTACCTATTGCAACCAAATTAGAAAATTTCTCATCTAATACTTTTTTAATGTGTACTTTAGGACTTATTATATCCTTCTTGTGATTCACATCTACTTTGTGTTTTACATCCACTTTATGCTTCACATTTATCTTTGATGCAGTTTTAATCTTCTCTATTATTTCTAACTTTTTTTCATCTGAATTGATTTTAAATATATTAGTTGGTTTTGTTATAAAATCTACAGCACCTAAATCCAACGCTTTAAGAGTTAAGTCTGCTCCTTCCGAAGTCAAACTACTTAACATTAATACAGGAATTTCCCCATATTTCTGTTTCAATATTTCTAATGTTTCAATGCCATTTAATATGGGCATTTCAACATCCAGTGTTATTATATCAGGCTTTATGTCTTTTAATTTCTCAATACATTCTTTTCCATTTTTAGCAATTCCTACAACTTCAATATCTTTGTCCTCTGTTAACATATCCTTGATTATTCTTCTCATAAAAGCAGAATCGTCAACTATAAATACTTTATAAGCCATTTACATCAACCCTTTTTTTCTCATTTTTCTTTGTTGCTCGAATATATATTTTACAATTTCCTCTCTATCTTCCATAGATATATTCTTAAACTTTAAACCTAATGAAAATTTATATTCCTCTAAGTCAATAAAATCTTTTCTCACTATTTCACATTGTATTGTATATACTTTTTTATCAAGATCAAATTCACATAAAATAATATCTCCTATATCATGATTATAATTAGACTTAATTTTTAATCCATTTCCACTTATATCTTCAGTTATACATTCTTCCTCTATAGATTCTTTTTTATTATTAGGTCTAAATACTTTTTTCAAATCTTTTGTAAAAGATAGTCTATAATAATCCCTTTCTTGAACCTTTTTTATTTTACCTTGTTTTTTAATCTGTAACTTATATATCCTTTTTAATGCTCTATCTGTAACCTTAGCATTAAATTTGAACCTACCTTTATTTTTCTTTATATACATAACTTCTATAATACTATTTATATGCAAGGGGACAATCATATTTCTCCTAATAGGTCCACTCAATACTAGTGTATCATCGTCTATTATATCTAATATCTGACTACTATACTTTGTAAATGTCTCTTTACCTTCTACCTTTATAATGACTTTATCTCCTATCCCTAGCCTATTATTTTCATCCATCATCGACCATGTCTACCCCCTTAGAAAAAAGTTCTTAAGTTTGTCTACAAATTTTACCATGCCTCTGTCATCAGCAGAACCATATTTGTTTTCTATAATATTCATTGCTATGTATTTCATCTTTTTTGAAGGTATTGATTTAGGATATTTTAGAGAAAAAGGTTCTTGATTTCTTACTGCTTCTGAAACAAACTTACTATCATTTATATACCCAATATTATCAACATTTATTTTTAAAAATTTATTTGCTACCATATTTAATTTATTATATACTATCTTTCCCTCTTTCTCATGGGCAACTCTATTAATTATTACTTTAATATTTAAATCTTTATTTTTGTTGGCAAGAGTTTTTATCATTGCATATCCATCTGTTAATGATGTGGGCTCAGGAGTTATTATCAATATAACCTCATCTGAAGAATTGACAAAGCTCATAACTGTGTTAGACAATCCTGCACCAGTATCAATGATAATAAAATCCGCTAGGTTCTCTAAAGATATCAGTTGGTTTGTCAGCTTTGTTAACTGAACTTCACTGAGATTCATTATATCTTTTATACCTGAACCTCCTGCTATAATCCCTATATCATTTGGACCGTACTCTATTATATCATATATATCTTTATCCCCATTGAGTACATCTGCTATTGTATATTTAGGTATAATTCCCAATATAACATCTACATTGGCAAATCCTATATCTGCATCAAATACTATCACCTTATGACCTAATTTAGTTAAAGATATGGCTAAATTAATAGCAATATTAGTCTTTCCTACTCCACCTTTACCACTTGTAATAGATATTACTCTAGTATGCCTTTTAATATTATCTTTTTTCTTATCTCTATTATTATAAGTCTTTATATTAACTAATTCTCTTAATCTTTCTGCTTGATCTCTCATTGTAATTACTCTCCAATCAATTTATTTGTTAATTGATTGATATCAATTATTTCAATATCCTCTGGTACATTCTGACCATTGGTCACATAAGATAAGGGCTTTTTAGTATAATACTTAGTACTTAAAATTATTCCTAAAGTCTCTGATTCATCAATTTTTGTAAATATCAATTTATAATCTTCTAAAAAATTGTATTTACTCAGTATAGATTTTACGGTAGAAAAATTTGTAGTGGCACTCAATACAAGATAAACCTCTTTATTTTTCACGGTATCTATAAGTTCCTTAAGCTCTTGAACCTTTGAAGAGTTTTTATGACTTCTACCAGCTGTATCTATCAATATTAGTTGTTTATCCTTAAAATTCGACATAGCACTGTAAATATCCTTTGTATCATATACAATTTTTAAAGGCACCTCTAATATTTCACTATATGTCCTCAACTGCTCAACAGCTGCTATTCTATATGTATCTGCTGTTATAAGACCTATAGAATTTTTATCATTAATAGCATATTGAGCTGCCAGTTTAGCCAATGTGGTTGTCTTACCAACACCAGTAGGGCCAATAAAAAATATCACCTTCTGAGATTTATTAACTTCTATAGGCTTAGGCTCCCCTAGATAATCTGAAATATTGTATTTAACGATATCATATAGAGTCTCTTTATCTTTATTTTCAATATTTATTCTCTCTGATATATCTCTTAATATTCTCTCTGCAATTTCAGTTTCAACGCCTTTATCAAGAAGATTATTTCTATAGTCCATTAAATTATCAGGCAAACCTATATCTTTAATATCTTCTTTTTTTTCAATATTGTTTGATAATGAATCTATACTTTCTCTAATTTTCTTTAGCTCCCAATCAATTCCATCTGTTGAAGCCATATTTTTAAACAATGTTTTCTTTAATTGAATTCCATCACTAAATGATAAATCTGTATCTCTGTTTTTATTTTCTATTACATCTACATTGTTTTCTTCAGCAGCAACAATCTCTATTAAAGGTCTTCTAAATATACCCAGTATTCCTGGTTTTTTAATCTTTCTAGTATGCAATATTATAGCATTACTTCCCAATTCTTTCTTTACCTTTACCATAGCATCTTGGGTATTAGAACCAATATATCTTTTTACTTTCATTGAATACTCACCATCCCCAAGGATTGAACTTCAACATTAGAGTCTATTTCATTATAAGATAAAACAATAATTTCACTGGTTATCTGTTCAGTTAACCTTTTAAAATATAATCTCACAATTGGTGCAGTCAATACAATTGGTTGCTCTCCTATTGCTGTAAGCTTTTCTACCTTTTTCGATAATTCATTTAAAACCCTTTGTACTACATTAGGTTCTAAAGATAAATAGGATCCATTCTCGGTTTGATTAATAGAATCCATAATAAGTTGTTCTAATCTTCCATCTAAGGTTATAACTTTTATTTGATTATTGTTGACATATTTTTTAGTTATATATCTAGCCATTTTTTGTCTTACATATTCAGTCAACATATCAGGGTCTCTAGTTATAGGGGCATAATCTGCTAAAGTTTCTAATATAGTTACCATATCTCTTATTGATATTTGTTCTTTAAGAAGATTTGCCAATACTTTTTGGACCTCTCCAATAGACAATACCTTTGGCACTATTTCTTCGACTAATGCTGGATATTCTTCTTTAACATTATCTATTAGGACTTTTACATCTTGTCTTCCAACTAATTCATATGCATTTCTTCTTATTATTTCAGTCAAATGTGTAGCAATAACTGAAGGCGGATCTACAACAGTATAACCTAATATTTCAGCCTTTTCTCTTTGTTGATCAGTAATCCATTTAGCTGGAAGTCCAAAGGCAGGTTCCACTGTATCTATTCCCTCTATATCTCCCTGTGCTACTCCAGGATTCATAGCTAAATAATGGTCAAATAATAGCTCTCCTGCAGATACTTCTACTCCTTTAATCTTTATTATATATTCATTAGGGTTTAATTGTATATTATCCCTCAACCTAACCATTGGAACCACAACTCCTAATTCAAGAGCTATTTGCCTCCTTATCATAACTATTCTATCTAGTAAATCTCCACCTTGATTTACATCTGCTAAAGGTATAATACCATATCCAAACTCCAATTCTATATCCTCGACTTTTAATAAAGACATAACATTTTCAGGTTTCTTAATTTCTTCTATTTCTTCTTTATCTATCTCTTCTTCCTCTTCTTCTATGGCTTCCCTCATACTAGAATACATACTATATCCACTAACTATAAATATTGAAGCCAATAGGAAAAATGGTATTGTAGGTAATCCAACAATGCCTAAAAATATCAAAACTCCACCTACCAAAAACATAACCTTTGGATGAGTTCCAAATAGCTGTTTTATTAGGTCTTGTCCTAAATTAGAATCTGATGCTGCTCTAGTAACCACTATACCTGTAGCAGTAGATATTAAAAGGGCTGGTATCTGACTAACTAAACCATCTCCTACAGTTAAAAGGGTATATTTGCCAAGGGCCTCTCCAAAAGTTAATCCTTTAGATAGTATGCCTATAGCAAATCCTGCTCCAATATTTAATATTGTAATTACTATTCCTGCTATGGCATCACCCTTTACAAATTTACTGGCACCATCCATAGCCCCATAAAAATCAGACTCTCTTTGTATATCCCTTCTTCTTATCTTTGCTTCTTGATCAGTCATTAGACCTGAATTTAAATCAGCATCAATAGCCATCTGTTTTCCAGGCATAGCATCTAAGGTAAACCTTGCAGCAACTTCAGCTACCCTTTCAGAACCTTTAGTAATAACTATAAATTGAATTATAACTATTATTAAAAATATAATAAATCCAACTATTGCATTTCCTCTTATTACAAAATTTCCAAATGCTTCAATTACATCTCCTGCATATCCATCAGATAATATATATCTAGTTGTGGAAATATTTAATGATAGCCTAAATAGTGTAGTAATAAGCAATAGTGAAGGAAATATAGAAAATTGTAATGGTTCCTTAGTATACATACTTATCATCAGTATTAATAACGCAATTGAAATATTTAAACTCAAAAGTATGTCTAATGTCCATAAAGGTACTGGAATAATTATTGTTATGACTATTGCTATTATACCTAATGCAACATACATATCTCCAAATTTCATAGTTTGCTCCTTTCATTAGCTTTTAAGGCTATATACGTATGCCAATATTTCAGCTACCCCTTGATATAGTTCCTCAGGGATTATATCTCCAATTTCAGTCATGCTATATAGACTTCTAGCTAAAGGTTTATTTTCAACTATAGGCAACGAAGACTTCTTTGCAATTTTTTTTATATTTTCAGCAATTAGATCCTTTCCCTTAGCTAAAACATAAGGGGCATCATACAGTTCCTTGTTATATTTCAATGCTATAGCATAATGAGTAGGGTTTGTTATTATTACATCTGCATTTGGTACATCTTGCATCATTCTACTCATAGCAACTTGCCTTTGTTTCTCTTTTATTTTAGATTTAATCTGAGGATCTCCCTCAGTCTGTTTATATTCTTCTTTTACCTCTTGTTTACTCATTTTTAAATTACGTTCGTAATCCCACCATTGATATGCATAATCCAATACAGCTAAAAGTAAAAGCACGCCAGCAGATCTTATCGCTACACCAAATGCCAAATCTCCAATAGTTTTAACAATACTACTTACACTCATATCATATAAGGAAAATATATCATATAATTTTTTAACACAATATACATAAATTATATATCCTAGTAAAAATATCTTTATGAAAGACTTTACAAGCTCCACTATAGACTTAGTAGAAAAAATCCGTTTAAAACCTTCTAGAGGATTTACTCTGCTAAATTTAACACCAAGAGTCTTTGTGGTAAATAAGAAACCAACCTGCATATAATTTGTTGCTATACCTATTACAAAAGCAACTGCCATTATAGGAAATACTAATTTCATTACTATATAAAATAACTTTAAAACAAAAATGTATATACCTTTCTTGTTAAAAAGATCTAGGTAAATAGTATAATCAGCAAGTATCTTCTTTGTAAACTCTCCTAAGTTATCATTCATATACCCACCAAATATCTTTAACCCTAGAAATACAGATATAAGTACCAATGCAGAATTTATTTCTTTGCTTTGTAAAACCTGACCTTTTTCTCTAGATTCTTTTCTTTTTTTACTAGTGGGCTTTTCTGTTTTCTCTTCATCTGCAAATAATTGCAAATTTACATTATAAGGATAATTCATATTATCATCCTTTACTTAATATCTTTAGCAATATCTGTATTTGCTCATACATATGTCCAAATATATTCTTAACTAATATAATATATAAGGGCATAACCACAATCACAGTAACTATACCCACTATGATTTTTAAAGGCATACCTACTATAAAGACATTCATTTGAGGCATAGTTCTAGCCAATATACCTAAAAAAACATTGACTATAAAAATAGTTGCTAAAACAGGACTACTTATTTTAAACCCGATAATAAATATTTCCCCAAATATTTTTGTAATTAAAGAAATTAAAGATTCATCAAAAACCATACCATTTATTGGTATTATATTATAAGAGTCAATTATTCCCGTTAACAAAATATGGTGACCATCTATTGTTAAGAAAATCAAAAGAGCCATTATATAATAAAAGTTACCTGAAATAGGTACTTGAGCATTACTTTGGGGATCGAAAACATTTACCATCCCAAACCCTATCTGCATATCTATTACCTGTCCTGCTATAAAGAAAGAAATAAAAAATAAATAAGAAATAAATCCCATAAGCAAACCAATAGATAGTTCTTTTATTAAAACTGTAATAACCTGAAGGCCTCTAATATTTTCAACATTTACTGTACTCACTAATACAAGAGAAAAAAATATAGATATCACTATTTTATATATCATAGGTATATTCTTACGACTAAATATTGGGGTTATAATAAATATTCCTGATATCCTCATAAATATCAATAAAAAAACATCAAATTTTAAAAAAATCTCATCTATAATAGTATTCATTATCCACACCTAAGCAAATCATTTATTGTACGTATAAATTTATATTAGAAAATAAATTATAAGCAAAATCTATTATAATATTTAGTATCCATGGTCCAAATATTATAAATGCTAATAGAACAGCCAAGATTTTTGGTATAAATGCAAGAGTAGCCTCTTGAATTTGAGTCGTAGCCTGAAAAATACTTACTAAAAGACCTACTATAAGGCCAAATCCTAACATTGGAGCCGATAACATAAGCACTGTTTTCATAGCATCATGGGCCAGTTTTACAATATCTCCTTGTTCCATTTTAGACCTCCTTTTAATTAAAGCCAGTTATTATAGATTTTATAATAAGATTCCATCCATCCACCATTATAAATAATAGTATCTTAAATGGCAGTGAAATCATTACTGGAGGCAACATCATCATACCCATAGACATAAGTGTACTAGCTACAACCATATCTATAACTAAAAAGGGTATAAATAATACAAATCCCATTTGAAATGCTGTTTTTAATTCACTAATCATAAAAGCTGGTACTAACACTTTAGTTGGTACATCATCTAGGTCAAAGTTCTCATCAATGTCTATTTCTGATACGCTCACAAATAATGCAAGATCCTTTGTCCTAGTCTGTCTATACATAAATTCTCTTAAAGGCTCCATTCCCTTTTCAATAGCCTCTGTTTGACTAATCTCTTCATTTATATATGGTTTTATAGCATCATGGTTTATCTCAGTAGCTACAGGTGCCATAGTAAAAAAAGTCAAAAACAACGCCAATCCTATCAAAACCTGATTTGGCGGTGTTTGTTGAGTCGAAAGTGCATTCCTAATAAAAGATAAGACAATTATTATCCTAGTAAAACTAGTCATCATTATAAGAATAGCAGGGACAAAAGTCAAAACAGTCAATAGTATTAGTAACTGTATACTAGTTGCATAGTCTTCTATCGCAAAGGGTTGTCCTAAAAAATTAATCTCTGGTGCAGCATAAACTGAAGTTCCTTTAATTAAAATTATAATCATTGCCGAAATAAGGACTTTATTCCTATTCTTCATCTGTGTCATCCTTATCATTTTTATTTGTTTTCTTAAATACATTTTGTTTTTTTAGTTTATAAGCTTTTAAATATTCTTTAAAAGAATAACTTAAGTCTTTATTTGAACCTTCGTGTTTAATTTCTACTTCTCCATCTTCATATCTATCAATTACTTCAAAATTCTTTTCTCCTATCATAACAGCATAATATTTCCCTAATATATACAATAATACAATTTTATTTTTATTATCTATCATCATATATTCTAAGACTTTAATATTACCAGTAGATTTACTAGTTAAAGATCTCTTAGCCAAAAATTTGGTAAATATATACGCCAAAAATAAGATTACTATAAAAAAAATAATATACAGAATAATATTGAATATATATCCAATTTGAGACTCTCCATAATAAAAAGCAAAAACCATTATTTTACCCCAATACTTTTTTTACTGCTTCAAGTACCCTATCTGCTTGAAATGGCTTAACAATAAAGTCTTTAGCCCCAGCCTGTATAGCTTCTATCACCATCGCTTGCTGTCCCATAGCAGAACACATAACAATTTTAGCATCATTATTAATCTTTTTTATTTCTTTAACTGCCTGTATACCATCTACTTCAGGCATAGTTATATCCATTATTACTAAATCAGGACTCAATTCTTTGTATTTTTCTATTGCCTTAGCTCCATTTTCAGCCTCTCCTAAAATATCATATCCATTTTTTGATAAAATATCTTTAATCATCATCCTCATAAAAGCTGCATCATCAACTATTAAAATACCTTTACCCATATTAATTCCTCCCTTTACTATTTACTAATTCTTTTAGATGGTTTCAGTATATCTGTTACCCTAATTCCAAAATTATCATCAATTACAACTACCTCTCCCTTAGCAATGAATTTTCCATTAGCAAAAATCTCCAAAGGTTCTCCTACCAACTTGTCCAATTCTATAATTGTTCCTGGACCATATTCCAATATTTCATTTATCTTCCTTGTAGTCCTTCCAAGCTCAACGGTTATTTCAATAGGTATATCCTGTATCATATCAATGCTTTCATTATATATTATATTTTCCCTTTTATCAAAGGAGTTAAACTTAACTTTTTGTACATTTACTTGTTCTTCCTTTGACACTTTATTTCCATTAGTTTTAGACTCTTCATAAGAATCACTATAATCAGCCTTTGGTGGCATATATATTTCTTCATTGTTGTCGTCATCCTGATAGTCTTCATATGCCAAATTGTTAACTGATGTATCTATATTTGACTCATCTTTATGTTCATCACTTTTAAGCAGTTCAGTAGTTAACTTCTTAGCAAAATCAAAGGGTAATATTTGCATTATCTGGCTGTCAATCAAATCTCCTACTACCATTTTAAAGGAAACTTTTACAACCTTTCCATTTATATCAAATATATTAGTGTCAACATCTGCATTATTAAACTGCATTTCAAAAGCTCGTGGTGGATCTATATCTATTTTCTTAGAGAAAATTTCAGACAAAGATGTACTTGCAGATCCTACCATCTGATTCATAGCCTCACTTATAGCGCTTAAATCCATTTCATTTAAGTCTCTATCAGTATTGGTTCCATCTCCTCCCATCATTAAGTCAGTAATTACCTTAACATCTTCAATTTTAAGTATCAAGAGGTTTGCACCTTGTAATCCTTCTTTATATTTTACATCAACAGCAACAAAAGGTCTTGGATATTCATCTGATAAATCTTCTAAAGTAATTACTTCCACATTTGGAGTGGTGATAAGTACCTTTTGGCCTAATAGTGTAAACAACGTGGTAGCTGCAGTACCCATGCTTATATTACCAATTTCACCCAATGCATCTCTTTCTACATCGCTTAAATCTTCAAGATTATTATCTTCATTGGTATCTTCAGAGTCACTACCATTAAGAAGGGCATCTATTTCTTCTTGGGATAACATATCGCTATTCATCTGTATCATCACCATCCTTTTTAACCTTAGTTATTTTAACTGCCATATTATTTCCAATAGTTCCTGATTCACAGTAAAATTTCAAACTGGAACCTATCTTTATTTTAGCCTCATCTGTTTTCATATTATCTAATCTAATGACATCACCAATTTGGAGTTCCAATAGCTCTCTTACACTTAAAGTAGCTGATCCCAATTCAGCTTTTAATAAAATGGATGATTTTTTTAACCTATCTTCAATAACTTCCATATCGTCCTTTTTACTACTTCTTTTAGTCTTTGTAAACCACAATTTAGTACTTAATCTATCCATTATAGATTCAATTACAATATGAGGTATACAGATGTTAAACATGCCTTCTATTGACCCTATAGATATATTTAAAGTAATAAGTGCTATAGTTTCACTAGGTGATATTATTTGTGCAAACTGAGGATTAGTTTCTATCTTACTCAATATAGGATTTAATTTTATTACATTCTCCCACGCCTCAGCAATAAGAGCCATCATTCTCTGAATTATTCTTTTTAATAATGTAATTTCTATCTCTGTAAAAGACCTACTTTCAACTGTATTCTCACCACTTCCACCAAGCAATCTTTCTAGCATCGCAAAGGCAATATCAGTAGAAATATCTATAATTATTTCTCCTGGCAAAGGATTAAATTCTATTATAGAAAGAAATGCAGGATTGGTTATGGCATTACTAAATTCATTATATGCATATTGGTCTACTGTCAAAACCGACGTTTTAACAGGTGCCCTTAAATACCCAGATAAAAATGTCTGTAACAATCGTCCAAAGTTATCATGTATTATCTCAAGGGTTCTTAGTTGGTCTTTAGCCATTTTCTGTGGATTTCTAAAATCATATTTCTTTACTCTCTTATCTTTAGAATCTTCCTTCATTTCTTTGGCATCAACTTCACCTTCATTCAAAGCCTTAAGTAGGGCATCTATTTCATTTTGGGACAAAACTTCAGACAATATTAATACCCCCCTACTGTACTATTAATTCATTGAAATATATGTTAGTAATTGTATTTGTATCATATATTTTGTTTGCATTCTCAGTTATTTCTCTTTGAAGATTTTTCTGTCCTTCTTTACCTTCTATTTCATCCATTGTTTTACTTCTTACAATTTCATTTATCTTATTCTTTATTAAAAAATTCTTTTGTTCCAAAGTAGTTTTTAATTCTTCATCTGTGAACTCTATAGTAATATCACATTTTAAAATCCTATTACTATCCTTTATGTTGCAAAATATACTACCTATATTATAATATAGGTTTTCTTTAGGTTTCTCCACCTTATTCTTATTCATTGTATATATACCAAAAACTGTGCCTGAAATTATAGCTATGCCTATAAGTGCAGCAACTGCTATAACTATAGTTTTTTTTGTACTCATGTAACCAACTCCTTGTCCTTTAGTTGGGTTCCCATTTATTATAGTCAGATTTGAGAATTACTATATCCACCCTTCTGTTCTTTGCCTTATTAATTGAACTATTATTAGGTGCAACAGGCCTATTAGGTCCATATCCAGAAGCAGATATTCTTCTACCATCTATACCCTTTTCTTCCTCTAAAAGCCTAAGTACATTAGTAGCCCTAATAACAGATAACTCCCAATTCGAAGGAAACCTTGCAGTATTTATCCTATCTGTGTCTGTATGCCCTTCTATTTTAATATGCTTATCTTTAAATTCCTCCTGAGTCAAAATATCACCAATATAAAGTATCACTTCTCTGGCCTTTGGCTTTAACTCTGCTCTACCTGAATCAAAGAAAAGATTGTCTAAAACTCTTATAACAAGACCCCTTTCATCTATATTGGTACTAATTTTAGATTCTAACCCTTTGCCCTCAGCATATTCTTCTATGTATTGACTAAGTCTTTGGAAATCCTCAGCCTCCTGTGTATCAAAATCAACAATAGTATCATTCTCTCTGTTTATATAAGGGGCATCTTGGATAGTTTTTCCTCCTTCAAAAACTCCTAATGAACCTTGAAAAGACTTTAATATAGCTTGAAATTTCTGAGAATCAACCTCTGAAAAGGAAAATAATAGAACAAAGAAACACAATAATAAAGTTACCAAATCTGCATAGGTATTCAGCCATCCCTGAGTATTTTGTTGTGACTGTTTTTTACGACTCTTCATATCTATTCCTCACTTTCCATTGCAGCTTCCCTTTCCCTAAATTGAGGTGCAATAAAGGTTTTTAATTTTTCTTCTATAATTCTGGGGTTTTCACCAGCTTGTATAGATAAAAGTCCCTCAACCATCATTTCTTTTTTAGCCAATTCTTTCTTACTCCTTCCTTTAAGCTTATTGGCCACAGGTAAAAAAATCAAATTGGCAAGTACTGCTCCATAGAACGTAGTTATCAAAGCCACAGACATATTAGGGCCAACAGTAGAAGGATCTTCTAACTCCTTAAGCATATTTATAAGCCCAATTAGCGTACCTATCATACCAAAAGCAGGTGCAAAGGTACCCATGGTTTCGAAGATTCCCTGTCCTTCACCATGCCTTTCTTCTGTAAATATAAGCTCTGTTTCCAATATATTTCTAACTAATTCAGGATCTGTTCCATCTACAATAAGCATAATTCCCTTTTAAAGAAATGTGTTCTCAGTATTGTTAACAGCTTCTTCTAATGCTAACAGTCCTTCTTTTCTCGCAATATTAGCTAAATCAATTATCTCTTTAATTAATTCATCTGCCTTAGAATCTTTTTCAGTAAAAACATTTTTCACTACTTTAAAAGTATTTAGTACATTTTTTAATGGAAAACTAATAAGGGTAGCAGCTATAGTACCTCCCAACACAATAAATATAGATGCTGTATCCATAAAAGTACCCAAGCTACCAGATAACATTATTCCCCAAACTATAAAACCTATTCCAGCAAAAAAACCTATACCAGTACCTAAATCCAATGTCTACACCTCATTTCTATGTAACTATATTTCCTCAATCAGATAGCGTCTTTTATAGCATGTAATTTTATCTATAATTTCATCAGCAGACTCTTTTACTACATATCTGTTTCCTGTAGTCAATTTAATAACAGTATTTGGTGTTTCCTCTACAAGCTCTATTAAATCTGCATTTATAATGAATTCTTTTCCATTCATTCTTCTTAATTTTATCATATTTTTCACCTTTTTTATACAAAATAGATGTTAAAATGACAGCCCATAACAGCCATGGGCTGTCATCTTAATCATTATCTCTTAAGATTTACTAGTTCCTGTAACATTTCGTCAGTTGTAGTTATAACCCTAGAATTGGCTTGAAATCCCCTTTGAGTAGTTATCATCTCAGTAAATTCCAATGATAAATCTACATTGGACATTTCCAAAGCCCCTGAAGCTATAGCTCCAAATCCACTATTTCCAGGTTTGCCTACCTGAGGCTCTCCTGAATTTCTGGTATCCATGAAAAAGTTATTTCCTATCTTCTGAAGACCCATAGGATTATCAAACTTAGCCAACATAATTTGTCCCAATGCCTTCTTTTCTCCATTGGAATAGTTACCTATTACAACTCCAGAAGCATCTATCCCATAAGATTCTATAGTACCTGCACTATTTCCTTGTACAATCTTGGGCTTGGCATCGGATTCCACTGCATATTGGGTAAGGCCAGCATAGTCTAGAGATATGGTATTGTCAAACTCCCCTGCATTTTCATCATATTTTCCAAACCCTGAAGGTAAGTTAGCTGCAGAGCCTACATTTCCACTATCATCTATAAACTCTATGTCTAAACTTCCCGATGATAATTCTCCATTCTTATCAAAACTCACAGCAATGGGATCTGTGCCTCCATTAAATTGAAAATCCACGCCTTCAGGTAATCCTTCAATATCCTTTATATCCATATACCATTTGTTTGATACCCATGACAAATCTGGTTCATCTGAAGAATAAGTTTCCCCTCCATTTACTTCATTAGTTCCATCAGTAACAGCTTTTTCAAACTCTAGAGTTACCTTATAAGAATTTCCTAAACTATCTTTTATATAGGTATCTGTAGTATAAGTCATACTATCATCTTTAACCACTGTATATGTTGGAGGAGTAGCACCATCAGACTCTACCCCAAAGGGTAATTCTGATCTAGAATCTAGGTTTCCACTTACATTGACTTCTGATGTAGTAGAGGGAGCCTTCATATCCGACATATCTATCCTTATATCTCCCACTTCACTGGTCCTATTTCCATCTTCATCATATTTATACCCTAACACCTTATATCCATCAGGTGTTACCAAATATCCTGCTCTATCCACCACAAAATTACCTGCCCTTGTATAATACCTATTTTCAAATTTAGTATCATCACTTACTATAAAATATCCATTTTCCCCATCTACCATTAGATCTGTAGGGTTATTTGTCCTTTGAACTGCACCTTTAGTATGTACAGTATTTATCGAGCCCAGTTTAAGACCTAAACCTATTTGTTGAGGATTTGTACCTCCCTTACCTCCTTGAGGTGCACTTGCTCCCCTAATTAATTCACTGAAAACTTCCTGAAAATTAACTTGTCCTTTTTTATATCCCACAGTATTTACATTTGCAATATTATTACCTATTACATCCATCTTTGTTTGGTGTACCCTCAATCCAGAAACTCCAGAGTACATTGACCTCATCATTTTAAAAAACCTCCCTTTATTATACCGTCATATATCTTCTATCAGTCAGACATATATAGCCTCCTCAAAGAAGGTCCAGCTATATAATTACGGCACCGTCTATATTTGTAAATACATTTTCCTTTAACTCCTCAGTATTAGCTGTTGTAATTATAGTTTTGTTTTTTACACTGGCTATAAAAGCCTTATTTCCCATAACTATCAATGCTTCTTTTACTCCTTTAGCCTGGGCCTTATCTATGGCATTTTCAATCTTTCCTAAATCCTGATCACTTAAGTTTATATTCCTAGTATTTATTCTCTGCTGAGCATGTTTTGAAAATTTAACACTTTTAGAATTTAAGGAATTCAATATCTGGTCAAAGTTTTTATTCTTTTTTATATCTTTTACTGTTCTTTTGTAATTATTTTTCGATACAATCTGATTTAACCTTTGTATCTGTATCTTATCCATACCATCAACTCCAGGATATTATTCTTCTTGGCTTACATCTCCATCTTCTGTATCTCCATTGCCTTCTTCCACATTATTGTCCCCACTATATGATTCTAAGACTTCTTTTATTTGTGATATATCGTCTCTTATATTGTCAATATTTACATTATTATTCATATTCATTATAGTTAATAAATCCTTTATATCTTGTTGAGACTGCTTCATATTTGCATTCATATTTTGCATTTGCTCTAATGAAGAAAACTGTGCCATCTGAGCTATAAATTCTTTGTCTTCAACAGGATTCATAGGGTCTTGATTCCTAAGCTGAGTTACCAGTAAATTTAGAAAGGTATCCTTATCTAAATCACCTTTTTTATCCTCTGTCTTCCGTTCCTCAGGCTTTGAATTTACATCCTTCCAAAGCATATCATTATTGGTTGATTCTACTGCCATATTAACATCCCCTTCTACGCCATAAAATCTATATTACTATTTAAATACATCCCTTTTATAGTGTTATTATTATGGGTTTCATTTACGTATAGTGTATTGTTTTCATATTCTGCACTATTTAATATTTTCTTTTTATTGTTCTTGCTTTTATTACTCATCCAATTTAAAAATTGCCTTTGTTCATAACTACCATCATCTGTTACAGAAACATCAAATGCACCTATGTCTAGACCTTGTTCATTCAAACTATCTTTTAATTGATTCATATTGGTCTCTATTAGCTGCTTTATTTCATGATTATCCACCGTAGCCTTTGCAGTCAGTACACCCTTCTCAACTGCCAATTTTATCGACAACTTTCCTAGGAATTCTGGCTTTAATTTTATCTCCATTTCTGAAGACTTATCTTTAATTACTACTTTTGCCTTGTCTAATATTTGTTCCAATATATTTTCTTTGTCTATAATAGCATTAAAACCTTTGCTATCTATTGCTTCCATATTAGAAGATTTATTATTAGATACCATCTCTATATTAAAGTTGTTTCCATTGTTTGTGACATCTAAACTATGTCTTGTATTACCTTCTGTAGGCTTTACCAAGTCTATACTCTCTCTATTTACTTTACTCTCCATATTAACTTTAACTGCATTATCTTTTATATCCCTTTGTTCTTTCACATGCCTATTATCATCAATATCTTTGATAAAACCTATATCAATTTCTTCATTCTTTATATTTTCTATATGCTTTTGACCCTGCCTAATATCTTTATTGCTTTTAATATTGCCTTGGGTCAATAATACGTTTAAATCTCTTTTTATATTCCGTAGACTGGATTTGTTATCCATATCTTCTTTCTTTAATATTTCATCTATATTGGCAACAATATCCTGTAGTTTATCTATCCCTTCTCCATCTTTTAAAATTTCTTTACTATGATTATTAAGCAATATATCAGATACTATTTTAATATCTTCCTTTAATGCCTTAATGCTATCAAATTTAATATGATTCTGCTTTTCAGCCTCTTTCCCCATATCCTTCAATTCATTATTTAGTACATTAAGCAAATCAATTATTTTCTCTTGATTAGGTGTTAATTCCACTTCAATATCCTGCTGTTGTTCTTCATACAATTTGTTATCTGATTTACATATTTTATCATCTTCTTCTGTCTTATCAGATTTATCAACATTGTCTATTTTTTTATCTTCTGTTACTTTATCATTTTTATTGTTTTTTAATTGATTTTTATTAGGTCTTTCTTCATTCTTTTCTTTACTTTTTATCGACTCATCTTTTTGATTAATATTTTTATTCTTTTTTGCTGGTCGTTTCATATTACTCTTTTCTAGATGAGACTCAAAAGTATTTTTTTCTTTTTTACTATATCTAGTATTATCCTTAGCAGATACTTTCATTGGAGATTTTAGCTTCATTATATCTAATGCAACCATTTGTCCACTCATCTTTTTCACCCCCTTTCAATAGCATTTATATATTATAAAGACATATTACAAAGTAAGTTTTTTAGATAAATCAGCTGCTTTTCTTGGTTCCATATTTTCAAGTATTTCTGATACCTTTGACTTTTTAATTTGATTCAAAACATCTACTGCAATCTTTAAATCATTAGTTTCATATATATCACTATTATCTACTTCAAAAAAGTCTATTTTTTCACCACTGCCACTCATCAATAGCCTCTCAAGTATATTAGCTACATCTTGCGAATTCATCTTATCGTATATAGATGCCAATTCCTTTATTTTACCTTCATAATAATTTAAGTAATTTATTGCCTTAGTTATTTCTATAGTCTTAGTATCATCTATAGAGTATAATTGTTCGTATTCTCTAATCCCATTAAACAGGTTCTTTACAAACTCAGTGTCGTCACCATATTTCAATATCCTTGCTGCATCAGCTATTTCCATATTCATGAAAATTTGAGATAATTGGTCAATACTATAATTATCCTCATTTCCTATTTCTCCATATGCTTTTTCAGGGTCCATCACTGAATATTGTTGAGATAACTTTAGAAGCTCTTTTCCTTCAACATTTTTCGCCAATAATACGGGAACTATCTGCTCTTTTCTAATAGGATCTATTCTATTTAAAAAGTTTTCTTTTATTTCTTTATCATAAAAAAATAATTCTGCCAATTTATCTTGCTCCATACTATTAAATACTTTAACTAGATATTGGGATTTTTCTCTATTTCCTATATAATTTTCTTTTATATCTTTTATTAAAACATTAGTTTTGGTATCTTCGAATTTTTTGATATCCTCTTCTAATTTAGATAAACTATCTTCTTTAATTTCATCATACGTTGCAATCAATGGGTCCTTTTTTATTTCAATATTTCTTATCAATTTAACTATATCCTCAGTCCTTTGTGTAGATATATGTCTCATATTGCCAATAATATCATGAAACAGTTCCTCGTCTTGACCTTTTATAATGTACAGTTTTTCTGAAGCACTAGTTTTATCTATACTAATATAATAATCTGAAATATATGCTATCTTTTCATCTCGCTCTTCTTCAGTGGGATATTTTGAAAAATAATCCCCTATAAATCCTGGGGCTTTTCTCAAATAACCCTCAGCCATATTATTGAATTTATCGTTGGTATTATATAAAATAATCATAATAAACATAGGTACCATTATAAATACAGCTAAAAATATGGATATTACTTTTAATATATTTTTTTTCTTATCCTTGTCCATAATAATCACCACTATTTTACCGTATTCTTAAAACTAACTAATTGATCTACCATTTTTTCTTCTTCCTTTTTCACTATATAATTATAACTTTCCTTATCTCTCTCTTTTAATTTTTCTAAAGTTTTCTTGTCAATAGAAGCTTTAACTAACCTGTCCTGTATTTCTTGTAATTCATTTCTAATCTCTAATATTAATTTGTTTTGTTCCTTTATTTTTATATTTAAATTTTTAATGTGCATATCTAACATTTTTAGTTCCATTACTTTGGCATTATTGGCCAGATCATTTTTCGATTTGTTTAATCCTTCTCTCTCTTTTAATAATCTATTAATAACCATCTCTGCTTTTTCTAGTCTAGACTTACAGTACCCAAATTCTTTATATATCTTGTCCTCAATAGTCTCCCTATAATCTAATATCCTTTGTAACTTAAATTTGAATTTTGTCATAGTAATCACCCACTAATTTTATTCTAGAATACTTTTCAATATAGACAAAGTTTCTTCAAATTCAAACGACTCCATTGTATCTTGAGTTAAAAAATCATCAATAGCATCTATATGGTTAATGGCCTTGTCTATCTTAGGGTTGCTTCCCATTTTATACGCCCCAATATTGATAAGATCTTCAGAATTTCTATATGTAGCAATAATGTCCTTTATGCCATTAGAATCCTTTATATGTGTTTTATCGCATATATTTGGCATGACTCTACTCACACTGCCCAAAACATCTATAGCCGGATAATGATTTTGGTTAGCAAGTTTTCTAGACAAAACAATATGTCCATCTAATATACCTCTAGCAGCATCTGTTATAGGCTCATTCAAATCATCTCCATCTACCAACACCGTATATAAGGCCGTCATATTTCCATTCTTAGAGTTTCCAGCCCTTTCTAATAATTTAGGTAATACAGCAAATACTGACGGTGTGAATCCCTTCGTTACTGGTGGTTCTCCTATAGCAAGTCCTATCTCTCTCTGAGCCATTGCAAACCTTGTAAGGGAATCCATAAGAAGAAGAACATTTTTTCCTCTATCTCTAAAATATTCCGCTATAGCTGTAGTCAATAAAGCACCCTTCATTCTAATTAGAGCAGGTTGATCTGAAGTAGCAACTACAACCACTGATTTTTTTAGACCTTCTTCCTTCAAATCATTTTCAATAAACTCTCTAACTTCCCTGCCCCTTTCACCGATTAACCCTATTACATTAATATCTGCAATGGCATTTCTTGATATCATTCCCATTAATGTACTTTTTCCAACACCACTACCAGCAAATATTCCAATCCTCTGTCCCTTTCCACAAGTAAGTAATCCATCAATAACCTTTATACCCAATGGCAATACTTCACTAATTTTTTGTCTGTCTAAAGGATTGGGTGGGTCATTGGAAACAGGGTATGATTGTGATATTTCTATGGGGCCTTTGCCATCTATAGGATTTCCCAATCCATCCAGTACCCTACCTTTAAGATTGTCACTAACATTGACCTTTAATGTATGTCCACTGGCAACAACAGTGCTTCCCGGGCCTATCCCTGTCATATCTCCCAATGGCATTAAAAGTATTTTATCTTCCTTAAAACCTACAACTTCCGAAAGAATAGGATTCTTTTTATTATAGGGGTATATATAACATAATTCTCCTAATTTTACCAATGGACCTGATGATTGAATTGTGAGCCCCGTAACTTGAGTTACTTTCCCTTTATATACAACTAATTCTGAATTATTCAATCTAGACTTATATTTATTTATATTTATCACATCTATCACTCGCTATTCAATGTCTCTAATAGTATCTTTTTCACATTATCCATTTGTGTTTTAAAACCTACATCTACCGTACCATTACTACTTTCTATAATACAGTCTCCCTTTTTTAGGCTAGAATCTATCTTGATATCAATGTTTTCTACCAAATTAGCCATTGCCAATACCTTATTCTTAGATAACTCGACTATATCGTAATCTTCTTTAGATACCCTTATGACTAGGCTGTCACTTATATTCAAACCATCTAACCCTTTAGATATCATAGATAAAATCGCCTCTTTATCCTCTTCAAGCTTCATATTTATAACCTTTTCAGATATGTTTATAATTAGGTCTATTACATCTTTTTCTATGGTATCTAGTACTAACTTTCTTTCATTAAGATATCCTTCTTTTATACTATTTGCCTCAGATATAAGTTTGTCAGATTCTTCCTTTCCTTCTGTATAACCAAGCTCATAACCTTCTTCATATCCCCTCTTCTTACTATCCTCTATAATTTTTTTAGCTTCTTTATGGGCATCCTCTATTAATATTCTAGCATCCTCTTCAGCTTTTCTTCTAATCTCTTCAGCCTGCACTTTTGCCTCTTTCACTATACTATCTGATTTCATTTTCCCTTTATTAATAATCTTGTCATAATTAGTTTGAGGGTCTACATTGGTCTGTATACCTTTATCTTTACTTTCCACCTCTACTATCCTAGAGGACTTTATTACTCTAGACAATTACTTCATCTCCTCCTCTAGGTGTTACTATTTCACCAGCATCCTCTAACCTTCTTATGACATTAACTACATTTTGTTGAGCTTCTTCTATATCTTTTAGTCTCACAGGTCCCATAAATTCCATATCTTCTTTAATCATTTCAACAAGACGCTTAGACATATTTGCAAAAATAACTTCTTTTACTTCTTCACTGGCACCTTTTAAAGCTACAGCCCATTGGTTATTATCTATTTCCCTAATAAATCTCTGAATAGATCTACTATCCAGTGATACAATGTCTTCAAACACAAACATTCTCTTTCTAATTTCTTCTGATAACTCAGCATCTTGAGTCTCTAATTCTTCCATTATATGCTTTTCTGTTCCTCTATCAACTGAATTTAAAATAGAAACTATAGATTCTATGCCACCGGCAGAAGTGAAATCTTGAGATACGACGGTAGAAAATTTGCTTTCTATTACTCTTTCCACTTCTTTTATAATTTCAGGGGTTGTCCTATCCATTGTAGCAATTCTCTTAGCTACTTCTGCTTGCTTTTCAGGAGATAGCTTAGACATTATTTGTCCTGCCTGATTAGGAGACAAATATGCCAATATCAGTGCAATAGTCTGAGGATGCTCGCTTTGTATATAGTTTAATAATTGGTTGGGATCAGCTTTACGAATAAATTCAAAGGGTCTTACTTGTAATGATGTTGTAAGTTTATTAATTATGTCCACAGCCTTTTGAGAACCTAAAGCCCTTTCTAAAACATCTTTGGCATAATTAATTCCTCCCTCTGATATATATTCTTGTGCTAAACACATCTGGTAAAAATCTTCTATTACCTTTTCTTTTTCTTCAGGAGATACCATCCTCATATTGGCTATTTCTAAAGTCAACTCTTCTATCTCTTCTTCATTTAAATGTTTAAATATTTCCGCAGACTTTTGAGGTCCCAGTGTTATCAACAATATTGCTGCCTTTTCTTTTCCACTAAGTTCATTTTTTCTAGCCACACTTATCACCTCTACTCCTCATTTATCCATGACCTTAACAGTTGGGCAACAGTTTCTGGTTTTTTATCAACAAAGTTGTCAACTTGACTTTTGTATCCCGATTTTTCTTTGTCAAAATTAATTTCCTCAACTTCATCAGATTCGATAGACTTTTCTCCTAACATCCTTTGAAGTTCCTCTTCTTCATTGATTTTTCTTCTTCTATATATAATTATTCCAATTATGACTATCAATGCTAGTCCAATTAATGCACCTATTATTATCATCATGTTTACACCGCTTTTTTCAGTATCTCCACCTACTGAACTTCCTGGGATTGATATATTAAATTTACCAGCAGTTACTGTTACATTTTTCACATCTGTACCAGTTGCACTTTCAACTAACTCAGATATCTCTTTTCTCTTTTCATCTGTTAATTCTCCATCTGATAAGGCATCTTGATTTATTAAAATTGCAACAGACAAATCCTTAACTTTTCCTGGACTTTTATTGATTTGTCTATTTATCTCGTTTAATTCATAATTAATTATTTTACTTGCCTTATCATATTTAGAATTTCCTCCATCCACTGTTCCATAATCAACTTGATCATTTGTATTGGACTCAGTGCCAGGTACTGCCCCTGAGGTTCCATTTACACTATGTTCTTCTACTTGTTCCATACTTCTAATAAGCCCTTCATCATTTCCTTCCACTGGAGGAGCAAATAATGTTTGATTAGTAACCTCAGTATCAAAATCAAATATAGCATTAGTCCTTACGTCAACATTACCATAACCAAATATGTTTTCAAGAAATCTCTTTACACTTGCATTCATTTTATTTTCAAATGCCTGCTTTATATTTAATTGATTATCTATATCATATCCATTATAAACATTTTCCTCATTATAAGACCTTCCATAATTATCAGTTATATTTACATCTTCTGCATTCATCTTTTTAAATGCACTAGAAACTAAATTCCTTATTGCTTTAGCACTTTCTTGATTTATAGGAGATTCATCATATAAGTTCAAAAAAACTGATGCTGTAGCTTTACTGTCTCTATCTAAAAAATTATCATCATTTGGTATGTCTATGTATACAGTCGCACTATCTATTCCATCTATTTCAGATATCGTAGATGCCAGTTCATTCTGCAATCCAAACTTGACCCTTTCTCTTTTTTCGTATTCAGTCATCGTCCAACTACTATCTTCAAAGGCATCTAATACGCTATATCCTTCCTTTGGCAATCCTTGTGTTGCCAATTGTATCTTCACTTTATTTTTCATCTCTACAGGAACTCTAATAGTCCTTTCATCATTGTTTTCTCCATTTTCCCAGGGAACGCTCATTTCATCTAATTTTTCAGTTATCAGTCCAGCATCCTTTAGAGATAAATCTGTATATAAAACTTCGTATTCAGTCCTTGTTAAAAAATATATTACTCCAGTTAATAATATAATTATTACTAGGCTGCCTACAATAAGTTTTATCTTTTTACTTTTATCCATTCCCTGCCAAAATTCCTCCAATTGGTTTTTGGCCTTTGCTATGGTTTCAGACACTTAATCACCTCATTCCCTACTACGATTAGATTTGCATTCTCATGATTTCTTTATAGGCATCTACAACTTTATTTCTAATACTCGTTGTCAACTGCAAAGCAATACTTGCCTTTTCAGAAGCTATCATAACCTCATGAATATTATCAACTTTACCAACTGCCATCATTTCTTTGTATTTTTCAGATTCCAATTGTAAACTATTTACATCATCTAAAGCACTCTTTAGATACTGAGAAAAATTTATTTTATTATCATTTGCTATATCTCCATTTGCATCTATATTTTTCTGTATTTTATACATGGAATCTAACCCTGTAATCTTCACAAAATCCCTCCACTTCATATAAAATATGATAGCTAATATTATGTCTTATATAAATTATTTGATTTTATCTTTTACTATTAAATATATATAATAATTTTAATTTATTTGCCAATACTTAATGCCTTCATAGCCATAGTTTTAGAAGAATTCAACGCAGTAATATTGGCTTCATACCCTCTAGATGCAGATATCATGTCCACCATTTCTTTAACTATATCTACATTAGGCTTTTTTACATATCCATTTTCATCTGCATCTGGATGCCCTGGTTCATAGGTTGATTTTAAAGGAGTCTTATCTTCTACTATTTTACTTACTTTTACTCCATCACTCTTTATGGCAGAATTAGTATATTTACTTAACATGTTTTCAAAAGTATTATTATTTTCTTTAAACAAAACCATTTTTCTCCTATATGGAGTGCCATTAGACGTCCTTGTTGTATTGACATTGGCCATATTTTGAGAAATAATATCCATCCTCGTTCTTTCTGCTGTAAGTCCAGATGCACTTACATTTATAGAATTAAAAAAACTCATTTTATCACCTTCCTCCATTAATTATAGTTTTTATTTTGCTAATTTCATCTGATGCCATTCGACTCAATGCATTATAATATACAGTATTTTTAGCTAAATTTGCCATCTCTACATCTATATTCACATTATTGCCATCTTTTTTTGTAGAGTAGAAATTATCTTTTTTTACAATGGGCATAAAATTTTTATTGTCATATGTTTGGTTTATATGTCGATTATTGGTTGTATCAAGTTCCAAGTATTTCTTTTCAATACTATCATCTAATATTTTTTCAAAATCAACTTTTATTCTTTTATATCCCGGTGTATTGACATTAGAAATATTATTAGAAATTGCTTCATTTCTCAACCAGGCCCCATCCATAGCTTTTTTCAAAAAATTAATTTTTCCATAAAATTCATTTATCATAAATACACCCCTTCTAAAACAATTAATAGCATAAGATAAATTATTTAATGCAAACCTTCTTCACTAAATTCGAGTTTTTTAGTGCTTTTTCCTGCTTTTAATTGAAAATTCGACATTAATATATAACACTTTTATATGTATATAAATATACCCTAAAAAAACCTATATATTTACTAATATCATAATTATTATATTATACTATTTTCATCACCACAAGAATAGTATTTTAGGTCCATATTTGACATATAATACATATTTTTTACAATATAGAATGCAATTTCATATAACAATATATCTGATTTTTCTACAAAATGCAATTTTTATAAATTCAAGTATATATTTACAGTTTGATTTGTAATCATTATAAAAGACTCAGCAACTATATACTGAGCCTTTTATAATTTAATTCAATTTCATTAATTTTTAAGCTTTTCCAGTTCATCCATCAATTTATTATTTAAAATCTTTATATATGTTCCCTTCATGCCTAAAGACCTGGACTCTATAACTCCAGCACTTTCAAATTTCCTTAGTGCATTTACTATTACAGATCTAGTTATGCCTACTCTATCAGCTATTTTACTAGCCACAAGCAGCCCTTCATTTCCCTCTAATTCATTGAATATATGTTCCACCGCTTCCAGTTCTGAATAAGATAATGTACCTATAGCCATCTGTACAATAGCTTTTTTTCTAGCCTCAGCCTCTACTTCATCTGCCTTAGCCCTCAATATCTCCATCCCTACTATGGTAGCACTATACTCACCTAAAACCAAATCATCTTCATTAAATTCTTTACCTATCCTAGCTAAAACTAGGGTTCCTACTCTACCATTAGTAGTAATAACAGGTATAACTGTAACTATCTTATTATCATAATCACATTTACTCACCTGATCAAATACACATTTTCCTGATTCAGTAATATTTGCCATAGTTTCATTGATCTTAAGCAGTTCATCATTATAATCTTTAGGGAATCTCCTCTCCTCAATTATTTCATTTTCAATAATTCTACATTTATACCCTGGTGACAAGCAAAAACCAAATACTTTTCCTTTCCTGCTAGCTATATATACATTAGCTTCTAATATCGAACTTAATGTCTCAGCTATTTCACTAAATGATACCGGTTTAGAACCTGACTCCTGTATTATTTTGTTAATTCTTCTAGTCTTTTCTAATAAACTTTCACTCATTTTAATCCTCCTTCTTTTATCATCCATCACTAATTATTAATTGTTGTATTAAAGAATATATTTTGAAATGTCTTTTTCTTTAATTTTATTTTCTAATTTTGACCTTACATATTCTATATCTATAATTATTTCTTTATCTTCTATATCAGGTGCATTAAAGGATATCTCTTCTAATAGTTCTTCTAAAATTGTATGCAGCCTTCTCGCTCCAATATTTTCTGTCTGCTCATTAATAATATAAGCCATTCGAGCTAATTCTTCCAATGCCTCATCAGTAAATTCCAATTTAATTCCTTCTGTTTCTAATAACAATTTATATTGCTTTATTAATGCATTTTGTGGTGTTACAAGAATTTCTTTAAAATCCATCTCACTCAGTTTTTGTAATTGTACTCTTATAGGAAATCTTCCTTGTATTTCAGGAATCAAATCAGTTGTCTTAGCTACATGAAAAGCTCCTGCAGCTACAAATAGTATATGATCTGTTTTAACAGGACCATATTTAGTCATAACTGTACTACCTTCTATTATAGGTAATATATCCCTTTGAACTCCTTCTCTGGATACATCCTGACCAGAATTATGGTTACTCTGGGCTATTTTATCTATTTCATCGATAAAAATAATCCCCTCATTTTCTGCTGTTTTTATAGCTTTATCAGTTATTTCATCCATGTCAATAATCTTTTGAGCTTCTTGATTAGCCAAAACTTTTCTAGCTTCTTTAATTGTCAATTTCTTTTTTTTCTTTTTCCCAGGAATAATACCACCAAAAAAATCATTCATATTTATATTTAATTCTTCTAAACCAGAACCAGTAAACATTTCTAACGTCTGACCACGGTTTTCCTCTATCTCTATCTCTATTGTTTTATTTTCTAATTCATTTCTAAGAAGTTTCTGTTTTATGACTTCTCTTTTTTCTTCCATTTCTCTGTTTTCATCATTTTTTTCAATTTCATTTTCATTTGCTGTATTTCCAAACAATGCCTCCAAAGGATTGTTGAAATTACTCTTAGGCTTAAATCTAGGAACTAGTATATTAATGATTTTTTCGTCTGCTAACCTTTTAGCTCTATCATAAACTTTTTCAATTTTTTGACTTTTTACCATCCTTATTGACGTTTCTACTAAGTCTCTAACCATGGATTCAACATCTCTTCCTACATAGCCAACCTCAGTAAATTTAGTAGCCTCAACTTTAATAAAGGGTGCTTCCACTAATTTTGCCAGTCGTCTCGCAATTTCTGTCTTACCTACACCAGTAGGTCCAATCATCAGTATGTTTTTAGGTTTAATTTCCTCCTGAAAATCAACTTCTAATTTCCGTCTTCTGTATCTATTTCTAAGAGCTACAGCTACCGACTTTTTAGCCTTATGTTGTCCAATAATATATTTATCTAATTCATATACTATTTCCCGTGGAGTAAAGTTTTTCATTTCTATATACACTCTCCTTATAAAAGAACCCTTCAGCTTTTTTTCTTTAGTTTATTATAACATTTAAAGTATCTTAATAATGCTGGATTCTTTCAAACTTTATTTTCCTCCCATTAAGCCTTTATAAGCTCTTAACAATTATATTTTCATTAGTAAACACACATATGGAGGATGCTATCAATAATGCTTCTTTAACTATATCTTTTGCATCTAAATCAGAATATTTTATCAAAGCCTTTCCTGCTGACAAAGCATAATTTCCTCCAGATCCTATAGCAACAATATCATCATCTGGCTCTATAACCTCGCCATTCCCCGATATTACAAGAAGGTCTTTGTGATTAGCCGCTATAAGCATAGCTTCTAATTTTCTAAGGATTTTATCTTTTCTCCAATCCTTTGCCAATTCTACTGCAGCTCTTTTAAGATTCCCTTCAAACTCCTCTAATTTATCCTCTAACATTTCTGATAAAGTAACAGCATCTGCAACTGAACCTGCAAAGCCTACTAGAACTTTACCATTATAAAGCTTCCTAACTTTTTTAGCTTTGCTTTTCATTATAGTTTTATCTCCCATGGTAACCTGCCCATCTCCTGCCATGGCTAAATCACCATTTTTTCTAACAGCAATTATTGTAGTAGCTCTTAACATAGTTTCAACCCCTATCAAATACTTTAACTTTTTTATAGAACTCCAAACCCTTACATAATTTTCAAAGGATTAATTTGTCCTATAAAAATAAATCCTTCATCCAAATTCCTATATATCCCAGTACAAACGCCTAAGTTATTTATAGTTATTATAAAACATATGAATATTATCATAATTTTAAACTTTATTCAACCTTTTGACAATAATTTTGTTATATTTTTAACTTTTATTTAATAATTACTTCTTTGTTTCCTCTTCATAACCACATACAGTACATTTAAGTTTATCCTTTTTTTTCAATTTTTTTATTATCATAAGGCCTTCGCATTCTGGACATTTCTTTTTAGATGGCTTTTGCCAGGATACAAATTTGCAATCTGGATAATTGCTACATCCATAGAACTTTCTTCCCTTTTTAGACCTTCTTTCTATTATCTCTCCTCGGCATTCTGGACATTTAACTCCTATCTCTTTAAGTAAAGGCTTAGTATTTTTACATTCAGGATATCCAGGACAAGCTAAAAATTTACCATATCTACCATGTTTAATTACCATGTTTCTTCCACATTTTTCACACTCTACATCCGTCACTTCTTCTTCTATTTCTATTTTACTTATCTCTTTTTCTGCTACCTCTAAAACTTTTTCAAAATCTTTATAAAAATCTTTTATAACACTCTTCCATGTTATTTTTCCTTCTTCAATCTTATCTAATTTCTGTTCCATATCTGCAGTAAACTCTTCATTGACAATATTTTGAAAGTATTGTTCTAATATTTCTGTAACTAAAATTCCCAGTTCTGTTGGCATAAAATATTTGTTCTCTAAAATCACATATCCTCGAGCTAATATTGTACTTATAGTAGGAGAATAAGTACTAGGTCTACCAATTCCAAGCTCTTCTAAGATTTTAACTAAACTGGCCTCAGAGTATCTTGGTGGAGGTTGAGTAAAATGCTGATTTGGATTAATTTTATTTACATCTACCTTTTCTCCTTCCTCTAAATCAGGTATATTTATGTCTTTGCTATTATTGGAAATAGTGTACACTTTTAAAAAACCATCAAATTTAATTTTAGATCCATTACTTTTGAATATATAATTATTAGCCCTAATTTTTACAGATAATGTATCATAAACTGCAGGTGTCATTTGACTAGCAACAAATCTATTCCATATTAACTTATACAGTTTATATTGATCCTTTGTCAATGAATCTTTTATTTTTTCAGGGTCTCTATAAACAGAAGTAGGTCTAATAGCTTCATGGGCATCTTGTATATCGTCCTTTTTCTTTTTCTTGAATTGTCTACCCTGTACACAATAATCTTTTCCAAATTTATCCAGTATATAGTTAGTAGTATTCTTCAATGCCTCATCAGATATCCTCACCGAATCTGTTCTTATATATGTTATCAATCCTTGAGTACCCTCTCCCTGTATATCTATACCTTCATATAATTGCTGAGCAATACTCATTGTTTTTTTAGTAGAAAACCCTATTTTTTTGGACGCATCTTGTTGTAAGCTACTAGTCGTATATGGTGGATAAGGATTTCTCCTTTTATTTCCTTTTTTAACTTCCTTTACTATGAAATCACTATTTTTTAATTCTTTTAAGATTTTATTTGTTTCATCTTCATTTTTTATAGTAATTTTTTTCTCTTTATTATCTGAAATAGCTGCAAACAGCTGAGATTCAAATTCAATAGAGTCTTTATTAAGCAATGCTGTTATTGACCAATACTCCTCTGGTTCAAATGCATCAATTTCCTTCTCTCTATCACATATGAGCTTTGTAGTTACCGATTGAACTCTACCTGCACTTAATCCCTTTCTAACTTTTCTCCATAATAGCGGACTAATTTTATAACCCACTAGTCTATCTAGAACCCTCCTTGCCTGTTGAGCATCTACTAGATCCATATCTATTTTTCTAGGATTCTTTATAGCCTTTTGTATTGCATTTTTGGTTATTTCATTAAATTCTATCCTATTATTTTCATTATTATTTAATCCTAAAGCATTAGATAAATGCCAAGATATAGCCTCTCCCTCTCTGTCAGGGTCAGTAGCTAAATATATCTCTTCAGCCTTTTTCGCCTCTTTTTTTAACTCCGCCAATACAGGCCCTTTTCCTCTAATAGTTATATATTGAGGGTCAAAATTATTTTCAATATCTACACCTAATTTACTCTTTGGTAAGTCTATAACATGGCCTACAGACGCCTTTATTTTATATTTTCTTCCTAAGAATTTTCCTATAGTCTTTGCTTTAGCTGGAGACTCAACAATAACTAAAGATTTTGCCAAAACATACACCTCCGTAATCCTAATGACTGTCATTATATCAAAACTAATAATACTAGTCCATAATAATCCAATATCTTTGATATTACATATATTCTTTATTAAATTTTTTCAAAAAAATGTTATAAGATTTCTTGTTCCATTCTTATATAAATTTAACGATTTGTCAAGAAATTATTTATAATTAAATATTTAAAACAAATATCCTACCAGGCATCTGTTTAATTATTCCCTTCATTTCAAGAACAGTTAATATTCCATTAACCTGAGATATAGGCAGATTTACATTGTATGCTATTACATCAGCATGTATAGGTCCCATCTTCATATTTTCAACTATAACTTTTTCCATATCACTTAAATTTTCAATTGAAATATTCATAGTATCTATTTTATATAATTCCTTATTATTCTTTAATTCATTTATTTCTTCAATAATATCATTTATATTGACTACTAATTTTGCTCCCTCTTTTATAAGCTTATTAGTTCCCTGGCTATAAATACTATTAATATTTCCTGGCAATGCAAAAACATCTTTACCTTGTTCTAAAGCATGTTCAACAGTTATGAGAGAACCACTTTTTTCTTTAGCCTCTACAACCATGACTCCCAAAGAAAGTCCACTTATAATTCTATTTCTCAATGGAAAATTATAATGTAAAGGTTTAGTTCCTAAAGGATACTCAGAAATAATGCCACCATTTTCTTGAATTTTATTGTATAACTCCCTATTTTTTTTAGGATAAATTACATCAACTCCAGAACCCAAGACGGCTAATGTTCTTCCATTACCTGCAATAGCACCTTTATGAGCATAAGTGTCTATACCAATAGCCATACCACTTACTATTGTAATACCCTTCTCAGCTAATTCCCTTGCAAATTTTTCTGAGGCCCATTTTCCATAATAAGTGGCCTTTCTAGCCCCTACTATAGCTACAGATAAAAAATCTGTTTTTTTAATATTCCCTTTTACATAAAGTACCCTGGGAAAATCATAAATATTTTTTAATGTTGATGGATATTCAGCATCACAACTAGTAATTATTTTAACTTTATTCTTTTCTATTTTAGATAATATATTATAAAAAAAATCTTCATTCCTATATTTTTTTAAATTTTTTTTAGCCTTTAAACTTATATTAGGTATATTATCTATCTCACTTAAAGGTATATCCCATAATTTTTCTATACCACCCAAATACTTTTCTATGTTACCTATTGATTTATTTGTGATACCATTTATATTATTTAGCCAAATCAATGTATTTCTCTTGTGCATGATATCATTACCTTTCCTGGGAAATATTAACTAGGACCAATATTTTCTATCAAGACTTCTATATTGTATGGCTTCAGCAACATGAGAGGTATTTATAGATTCAGAATTATTTAAATCAGCAATAGTTCTAGCCACTTTGAGAATCTTATTATATGCCCTAGCACTAAGTCCTAGCTTTTTATATGCTGTTTTCATCATCTTCTTAGATTCATTGTTTAAATCACAATATATATTTATACCATTCCCTTTCAATTGTCCATTAGAAAAAATATTTACATCTTTATATCTTTCAAGCTGTTTGTTCCTAGCTACATTCACCCTTTTTCTTATATCTTTAGAAGATTCTTTTGCCTTCCTTTTCTCTAAATCACCATACTTTACAGGTGATACTTCAACTATAATGTCTAGCCTATCTAATAATGGCCCACTAATCTTTCCTAGATATTTATCTATATCTCTTTGTGAACATGTGCACTCATGTACCGGATCACCCAAGTAACCGCATGGACAAGGGTTCATACTAGCTACAAGCATAAACTTAGCTGGATAAGATAAAGTAGCATTGACCCTTGATATGGTGACTTCTTCATCTTCAATTGGTTGTCTTAGTACTTCTAAAACATTTTTCTGAAATTCAGGAAGTTCATCCAAAAAAAGCACACCATAATTGGCCAAAGATACTTCTCCTGGTTTTGGAATTCTTCCACCACCTACCAAGGATGTTTTAGATATAGTATGATGTGGTGCTCTAAAAGGTCTTTTAGTGATGATATTATTATTCTTTAATAGTCCAGCTACACTATATATTTTTGTAATCTCTAGAGCCTCCTCAAATGTTAATTCGGGTAGTATTGATGGTAGTCTCCTTGATATCATTGTCTTTCCCGAACCAGGAGGTCCAATAAGCAATATATTATGAGCTCCAGCTGCAGCTACCTCCATGGCCCTCTTAATACTTTCTTGACCTTTTACATCTATGAAATCTTCATCCATATCAATGAGTTCAGAAAATATATCCTTTATATTACTTTTATATGGAGTGATTTTTTTCTCACCATTGAGATATTCTACTAATTCATAAAGATTTTTTACAGGTATTATATCTATGCCTTCGATCATGCCACATTCATGCATGTTTTGAGAAGGCAGTATTAACTTTTTTATCCCTTTTTCTCTTAAGGATATAGTCATGGGTAATGCTCCCTGTATTTTATTTATTTCACCATTTAAGGATAGTTCCCCTATAAAACACATCTCATCCATTTTTTTATTTTCAACAATATCTAATGCTGACAATATACCTATAGCTATTGCTAAATCTATTTGTGAACCTTCTTTTTTCAAGTTTGCTGGAGCAAGGTTTATAATTATTCTATTCAAAGGAAATTTAAAACCACTATTGTTTATAGATGACCTAACCCTTTCCTTAGACTCCCTTATAGAAATATCAGGTAAGCCAACGATTTGAAATGTAGGTAAGCCCTTTGAGATATCAGTTTCAACATCTACTATATAGCCATCTAACCCTTGTAACACACAAGTTTTTAATTTAGACAACATTTTACATAACCCCTTTTAATCTTAAGTTTTTCAATATTCTTCCTAGTAGATATTCAATATATTTTGATAAAATCCTTTTAATTTTCTGAAAATATTTTAGGTAAAAAAAAAGGACTTAAATATTACTGTGATAAAAAGTAATAATTTATGCCCAAAATGCATCTTTAATATGGTTTACCCTATTGCTCTGTTTTAAATACACTTCTATTATATCAAATCTAAATTGAGTATTTCTTATCCTTTTATAATTTATATAATTTTGAGCCACCTTAATAAGTTTAATTTGCTTTTTTCTATCTACTGCTTCGTAAGGATATCCAAAGTTTAAGCTATTTCTTGACTTTACCTCTATAAATACTATAAGCCCTTCTTTCTCTGCTATTATATCTATCTCTCCTATATTACAAGTATAGTTTTTATCTAATATATTATAACCCTGGTTTAGTAAATACTTTTTTGCTACATTTTCTCCCCTATTTCCAATGATTCTATTCTTAAATTTCATCCAACTGCCCCCATTTTTCATCAAGCTCATATACAAATGCCAAAATACTAGCCACAGCATTATATAATTCTTCTGGAATATTTCCACCAATATCTATGTCCATAAGCTCTCGTGCAACTTCTTTATTTTCATGCACTTTAACATTGCTTTTTTTTCCTTTGTCTATTATATTATCAGCGACTATTCCTTTTCCTTTAGCTATAATCTTAGGAGATATATAATCTTTTTTATATTGTAATGCTATTGCAATTTTATTTTTATTTTTTTTATTACTCAAAAAATCACACCCTGATATCTATCATATAATTTCTACTTTTTTCACTAAATAAGAAGTCTGTAATTATATCCTTTTCTCTATCCCTATAATTTACAAATACATTTTTAAATCCATTTTTATTTAGCATATTAATTAATTTAGACTCATTTTCAGCCAAAAAATCTTTTACAAATTCATCCTCAATATTGAAACTTATATTAACTCTATCTTTATGAAAATCACATAATATATCTATTTTATTAAGATTCTTTGTGTTCAAAGATAGAAATACTTTTGTATTATCTAGATTACCTAAATTCTTCTTTTTATTAAAAATATATAATTTTTCATTTAAAAATTCTCTGTTTGTTATCAAAGGCATATAAAAAAAGGTCATATTATTATTCAATTGATTTACAAAATTAACTTTTTCTTCTATGTTTTTCAAAGAAGATATAACTTCAGTATTTTTATATTTATTAATAATACTACTTTCCTTTAAATCTTCTAAACTATTCATCAAATCTCTATACTCGGTTTTAAACTCTTCAACATTTTTTAGTTCCATATTTAATTCTGTTTTACCAGTCCACTTTTTTATCCCGTTAACAATTTTCTTTATATCTTTATCCTCAGTAATAATATCATTGGATTCCAATAACTGTATAAGATTCTCTATATCTCTAACTATGAAACCTTCCCGTTGAATTATTTGATTTAAAAAATTAATATTTTTAATTGACACATCAATATTAGATTTCATTAATAAAGCTATTGATTTTATTAAATTATTATTACTTTGGAATCCTTTACTTATATTCTGAAAAGTCTCTCTTCTAAATTTTAAAGCATTATCCATCTCAATAGACTTATTAATTGAAGTGTCTCTATTGTCTATATAATTCCTTTCTCTAACTTTAGACTCTCTGTTATCTATATCTAAATTTTTTTTATGTATAATTTCTTTAGACATGTCCTCATCCATATGCTCTTTTATATTTTTCCCTTTAAAATCAATTCTGGGCTTGTCTAATTTAGTTTTAAAAGTTTGTAAAATATTTTCTTCTAATGGATCTCCCTCTGGAAAGATAGTCTGTATTATTTCATCATTACCCATATGCTTAAAACTGTTTAATTTATCTACAATCTTAGAAATATTACTTATAGTTTCTTTATTAATTGGCATTTCCATTTCTAAAAGAGATTTTACTATTTGAACATTTCTATCATTTGATTTCAAACCACTTTGGTTCAAGATATTATCTATAGTCTTATTTGTTAAATTTTCATTTGCTTCTTTGATATTTTCATCAGAATATGGAGATATTATGAGCTGAGAATCTCCCATATCCTTTATAATAAAATCTATTAAAGCACCATTTTTAAAATCTATGGGTACTTTAAGCTCACCAGTTATTACATGGCCACTGCCAAAATCTATAGTTATCATATTTCCGTCAATACCAATAATTCTACCCTTTAATACATCACCAATCTTGAGGTTTATATTCTGTTTAACCATATTTATTTTCATATTGTTGAGTAGAATTGGTTGTAAATCCATCTTTATTCCTCCAATGACAATTATTATCTCCATACTTATTAACTGAACATTTTTATTATATTATATATTATAGTATATTCTTTCTTATGTAAACAATTTAATAAATCTTATTCATCATTTAAGGTATTTTTTACAAAAAGATCTTCTATGATATTTACATAACCCATATTTAAGTATTGCTTCACTATGTGCCCTTGTCTCATATCCCTTATGACTATCAAATCCATATTGAGGAAATTCCTTGTGGGCAGTCTCTATAATAGCCTTATCCCTAGAGGCCTTAGCAAGAATTGAGGCAGCAGCAATACAAGCACTTTTAGAATCTCCCTTCACTATAGATTTATAGTTTTTAATGGGAATATTTCTATAATTGCCATCTATTATATATATTTCTGCTTCGATTCCTGAATTATCTTTCATATGAGAAATTGCCCTTTTAAAAGCTAAAAAATTTCCCTTCTGTATACCAATTTCATCTATTTCTTCATTGCTTACTCTACCTATACCCCATCCTAAAGCCTTCTCTTTTATCTCTTCAGCCAATTCATACCTAGTTTCTTCCTTTATTTTTTTACTGTCATTGAGCCTATATATATCTATATCTTGGGGCAATACACACACCGCTGAAAAAATATCAAATGCAACACACCCACGGCCACTTTCGTCTATCCCACCTAATAACTGTACTCCAAAATTATTATCAAAATCCTTAAACATCTCCAACCTTTTTAATGCCTTCTCCATTCTCTTACTGACTTTCGTACTCAAATAATATTCTCCTTTCATATAAATACTTAAGGTAATTCCAATGTTATAGCTCCCATTTTTCCCCTCCTAAATTCATCTAAAATTATATGGGAAACCCTTGTATAGTCTATATTATTGCCCTTTAAAATGCACCCTCTTTTAATAGCTATTTCATCATATATTTCTAAAGGTGTTTTTTCCTCTACATCTATATTGTATCTATTAATTAACGACTCTGGAGACAATGCTAGTAATCTTTCTATTAACTTTAGTCCCAACGTCTCTATATCCAAAATTTCATCTTTTATTGCTCCAGTAAACGCCAAATTAAGGGCAACCTTTTTATCTTCAAATTTAGGCCACAATATTCCAGGGGTATCTAACATTTCAATATTTCCCTTTAACCTTATCCACTGCTTACCTTTAGTAACACCTGGTCTATTGCCAGTCTTAGCACTTTTTTTTCCTGCTAAGCCATTTATTAAAGTTGATTTACCTACATTGGGTATACCTACAATCATAACTCTAACAGCTCTGTTTTTTACTCCTCTTTTTTTTAACCTCTCTAATTTATCAAATGCTTTTTTATTAGTCAAATCTATTATTTCTTTTATCCCTTTATTTTTTATTGAATTAGCTAATATGACATCTTCTCCTTTAGAATTAAAATATTGCATCCACATATTATTTGCTCTATTATTGCTTAAGTCAGATTTGTTTAATACAACAACTCTAGGAGTATCGCCCAAAATACTATCTATCTCTGGATTCTTACTACTCATAGGTATCCTTGCATCTAATAGTTCAATTACTACATCTATCAATTTTAAATTAGACTTTAATAATTCTCTAGTTTTTTTCATATGCCCTGGAAACCAATTAATATTCATATCATAACACCACCTTAAAAATTAGATACTATTACCATCTTTCCCTTCTAATTTTATATATAAACAATATTTTCAATTTTATATCTTATAAATAAATATTGGGACTGATAAACAGTCCCAATAAATTTAATATCTTTATTAATAATCTCTTTTCTCTTTAACTCTAGCACTCTTTCCTGTTCTTGTTCTCAAGTAATTCAATCTTGCTCTCCTTACTCTACCACTTCTTACAACTTCGATTTTTTCTATCTTAGGAGTATGAATTGGGAATGTTCTTTCAACACCAACGCCATAAGAAATTCTTCTAACAGTGAAAGTAGCTCTTGAACTCTTTCCTTGTTTTTTAAGTACAGTACCTTCAAAAACCTGAATTCTTTCTCTATTACCCTCTTTTATGTGATAATGTACCTTTACAGTATCTCCAACATTAAAATTAGGTAAGTCTTGCTTTAATTGTTCTTGTTCTAACATTTTTATTACATCCATTATTTTACCTCCTCTCTTCCTAGGTGTTCATATACTATATAGAGGACCACCCGTATTACCCATGCTATTATAGCATACATAGTGTTAAAATACAATTATTTTTCAACAACTTTTTTTATATCTTCCAATATTTTCTTATCATCCTTAGAAAGCTTAATATTTTCCAGTAAATCTTTTCTTCTCAAATATGTGAGCATTAATGATTGGTATCTTTTCCACTCTTCTATTTTCTTATGATTACCTGATAATAAAACTTCAGGAACACTTATATCATTGAAAACTCTTGGTCTTGTATACTGAGGATGCTCCAATAACCCTTCATAATGAGACTCATCCTTAAAGGAATCTTCATTTCCTAATACCCCAGGTAATAATCTTATTATTGAGTCCATTACTACCATAGCTGCTAATTCTCCACCTGTAAGCACATAATCTCCTATAGATATTTCGTCGTCTACATAATTATCTATGATCCTATTATCAATACCTTCATAATGACCACATATAAATATTATATGCTCTTCTTTTGATAGTTCTCTTGCCAAGTTCTGATTGAATACCTTTCCCTTAGGACTCATATAAATGACTCTTGCATTTTTATAGTCTAAACTTGAAAGTGCATTGTATATGGGCTCAGGTTTCATAACCATCCCTGGCCCTCCCCCAAATGGGTAGTCGTCTACTCTCTTATGTTTATCATTAGAAAAATCCCTTATATCAGTATAGTTTACAGCTACAATATTTCTATCTATTGCTCTACCCATTATGCTCTCACCCATAACTGTATCAAACATGTTCTTAAAAATAGTAAGCACATCTATTTTCATTCTATCAATCCTTCAATAGGTGATATAATCATACATTTTCTTTCAATATTTATATCTTTTATAAATTCTTTAACGGCCGGTACCATATACTGTTTATCTTCTTTCTTGATTACGTATATATCTGCCCCACCATTTTGGAGAACATCTACTACTTCACCTAAATATTTATTCTCCATATCAAATACTTCTAGTCCCACAATATCAAATATAAAATAATTATCTTCAGGTAATTTAATTGCATTCTTTTTGTCTATATAAATAAATTGTTCTTTATATTTCAAAACATCATTTATGTTATTATACTGATCAAATTTTATTATAACAAATCCTTTTTTGTACCATATTCCATCTATACTTAACTCTTCTTTATCTTCTCCTACAAATACCCTATCAAAATCCTCAAACCTTTCTTTTTCATTAGTTAAAGGTATTATCTTGAGTTCGCCCTTTATTCCTTGAGTATTGACTATTTTTCCCACTTGGATATATTCCATACATACACCTCTATATTAATAAAGTAAGAAATTAATATAAAAAAGGGACTAGATAATGCCCTAACCCCTTTTAAATAATCTCTACAACAACTCTTTTATTTTCTTTAATAGCTGCCGCTTTAACAACAGTTCTTATGGCTTTAGCAATTCTACCTTGCTTGCCAATTACCTTTCCCATATCTTCTGGGGCTACCTTTAATTCTATAATTACAGATTGAGTTCCCTCTATCTCATTAATGCTAACCTCTTCTGGATTATCTACAAGTGCCTTCGCAATAACTTCTACTAAATCACCCATTTTTCCACCCCCTGAAAGCTATATTACGCCTTCTTAACTTCTTCACACTTTTCATAAACACCGTTGCTCTTAAATAGATTACTTACTGTTTCTGTAGGTTTAGCACCATTCTTAAGCCATTGTATAGCCTTTTCATCATCTATTTTAACCTCTTTTGGTTGGGCAACTGGATTGTAATAGCCAATTTCTTCTATAAATCTTCCATCCCTTGGGGAACGAGAATCAGCAACAACTATCCTATAAAAAGGTTTCTTTTTTGCTCCCATTCTTTTCAATCTTATTTTTACTGACATTTTCTCACCTCCTTCTAGTTAGGTATGCTATTTAAACATAGGAAAATTAAATTTTCCTTTCTTTTTCATAGATTTCTCTAAGCCTGAAAACTTCTTCATCATTTTTTTAGTCTCTTTAAATTGTTTGAGCAATCTATTTACATCTTGAATTTTATTTCCACTACCTTTTGCAATCCTCTTTCGTCTGCTTCCATCTATAATATTGGGATTTACCCTTTCTGCCTTAGTCATAGATTGAATTATCGACTCTATCTTTACCAACTCTTTATCATCTACATTGAGATTTTTTAATTGTTTAGATCCCATGCCAGGTATCATTTCAAGTATCTGACTTAAAGGCCCCATATTTTTCATCTGTTCCAATTGATCAAGAAAATCTTCAAATGTAAATTCTTGATTCCTTAATTTTTTTTCTAATTCCCTAGCTTTTTTGTCATCAATAGAAGCTTGTGCCTTCTCTATAAGACTTAACACATCCCCCATACCTAGTATTCTAGACGCCATTCTATCAGGATGGAAGGGCTCCAGTTGATCCAATTTCTCGCCTAATCCCACAAATTTTATAGGTTTATCAGTTACTGCCCTTATGGATAATGCTGCTCCACCTCTAGCATCTCCGTCAAGTTTTGTTAGCACAACTCCATTTATCCCTAATTTATTGTCAAAGGTCTCTGCAACATTTACTGCATCTTGACCTGTCATAGCATCTAGTACAAGAAGTATTTCATTTGGGTTTACTTCTGACTTTATATTCTGTAATTCTTCCATAAGATTTTCATCTATATGAAGTCGTCCGGCAGTATCTATTATTATCAAATCATTTCCATGTTTTTTTCCATGCTCCAATGCAGCCTTTGCTATATCAACAGGACTTTGCTTATTTCCCATAGCAAATACTGGTATGTCCACCTTATCTCCTACCACTTGTAATTGTTTTATCGCTGCTGGCCTGTATACATCACAAGCAACTAATAAGGGTCTTTTTCCTTTCTTCTTAAGTAATGCGCCAAGTTTTCCAGAAGTTGTAGTTTTACCTGCACCTTGAAGTCCGCACATCATTATGACCGTCGGAGGATTAGGTGCAAACTCAATCTTACTTTCACTTTCACCCATTAATTTAGTTAATTCCTCATTAACTATTTTTATAACTTGTTGACCAGGAGTAAGGCTTTCCATAACTTCCTGTCCTATCGATCGCTCTTTAACAGTATTTATGAAATTTTTTACAACCTTAAAATTAACATCTGCCTCTAATAATGCTAGTTTTACTTCCCTCATAGCATTTTTTACATCTTTTTCCGATAATTTGCCTTTTCCCTTTAACTTACCCAGTGTATTTTGAAGCTTCTCAGCTAAGCTTTCAAAAACCATTATTTAACCTCCTGATTATTATCTAATATTCCTTCAGCCAATCTCTTTATTACTTTAGCTTTTTTTACACAATCTATATAGTCATTGTCATTATAGCTAATAATTTCGTCTACAATTTTTAGTATCTCATTAATATTTTTATTGTTATTTTTAAATCTATATATCAATCCTAACTTTTCTTCATACCCATACAATTTTTCTTCTGCTCTCTTTATATTATCATATACCCCTTGTCTACTTATATTTATATTTTCTCCAATTTCAGCTAAAGACAGGTCATGTATATAGTACTGCTCAATACAAAGGTATTGCTTCTTACTTAATAATTTACCATAAAAATCAAACAAAATACCTATTTCCACTATTTTTTCAAACATATAACTCACCAACCATTTTTTTGGTGTAAAGCTATCTCCTTGACAGAGATATTTTATAATAAAAAGATTTCATTGTCAACCATTATTCAAAAATTGCATTCACAAAGTCTTCTGGATTAAAATCCTGCAAATCATTTATTCCTTCTCCTACTCCCACAAGCTTAACTGGTACCTTTAGTTCTGATTGAACAGCTAACACAACTCCTCCCTTTGCAGTACCATCTAGTTTAGTAAGCACTATACCTGAAATATCACAAGCTTCTTTAAATAATTTTGCTTGTAATACAGCATTTTGTCCTGTAGTTGCATCAACAACCAATAGTACTTCTTTAACAGCATTGGAATATTCTCTATCAACTATCCTAAATATTTTATTTAATTCATTCATTAAGTTTTTCTTGTTGTGTAATCTACCTGCAGTATCACAAATTAATATATCTGTATTCCTAGCTTTTGCGGCTTGTATCCCATCAAAGATTACCGCCGCTGGATCAGAACCCTCATTATGGGATATTATATCTACATTAGCCCTATTAGACCATTCTTCTAATTGTTCTATAGCTGCAGCCCTAAATGTATCACCTGCTGCTATAAGCACTTTTTTGCCTTCTCTTCTAAACCTATATGCCAATTTGCCAATAGTAGTAGTTTTTCCTACACCATTTACTCCAACAACTAACACTATAGCTGGAGAAGGAGTTATATTCAGCTCATTTTCTTCAACCTCTGTTAATATCTCCGTTAATTCTTCCTTCAATAGATTTCTTATATCACTGACCTCTGTGAGTTTTCTCTCTTTAACTTTATCTTTTACATCTTCAATTATTCTCAAGGTAGTCTCCACACCCACATCAGCAGTTATCAACACCTCTTCCAATTCTTCAAATAATTCTTCATCTATTTTTCTATAAGACTTTAATATATTATCTACCTTATCTGTTATTCCCTTTTTGGTTTTTTCAAGACCACTCTTTAATTTAGAAAAAAGCCCTGCCTTAGATGGCGTTTCTTCAAAATCTTCTTTCTCTTGTATCTCTTCCTCATCTATAACTTCTTCGTTTATAACTTCTTCGTTTATTATATTTTTTTCTTTTTTATTTTTTTTAAAAAAACTTTTAAACATTAATTTTTCCTCCTTTAACTAGCCTTTTCAGATTGTTTTTCCGATAATTTAACAGATACTAATCTACTTATGCCTTCTTCTTCCATCGTTACACCATATAAGGAATCTACTGATTCCATCGTTCCCTTTCTATGGGTTATAACTATAAATTGTGTGTTTTCTATAAACTCTTTTAGATAATCCGCAAACCTATATACATTGGCATCATCTAAGGCTGCTTCTATCTCATCCAATATACAAAAAGGTGATGGCTTCAATTTTAGTATAGCAAAGAGTAATGAAATTGCTGTTAAAGCCTTTTCTCCACCTGATAATAGAGATATATTTTGAAGTTTTTTACCTGGAGGTTGAGCTATTATATCTATCCCTGTAGTCAATATATCTTCTTTATCAACCAGATATATATCTGCCTTTCCTCCTCCAAAAAGTTTACTAAATATCTCTTTAAAATTTTCTCTAATTATTTTAAAATTATATAAAAATTGTTCTTTCATCTTTTTTTCCATATCTTTTATAACTTTTTTTAATCTCTTCTTAGCGTCAACCAAATCACTCTGCTGACTAGTTATAAACTCAAATCTTTCTTTTATAGTTTCATATTCTTCTATAGAATTCATATTTACTGTACCTAAGTCCTTTATTTTGGCCTTTATCTTTTTTATATCATTTTGAACTTTAGTTACATTTTCTATATTTTCTTTATATTTTAATGCCATTTGATAAGATAATTCATATTCTTCCCAGAGCTTATTATTATAGTTTTCTAATTGCATATCATATTTAGCTTTCTTTACCTCAATAGTATTTTTACTCTTTTCTAAATCTTTTATTTTTTCCTCTAATTTATCAAATTCCAACTGTTTTTTTTCTAAAAATTGATTTTTAACCACCCTTTTATTTTTTAATTCAATTATAGTATTGGCATAATCATCTATATTTAGTTGCAATTCTTCCTCTTTAGACTTTAAATCCTCTGTATATACTTTTAATACTTTAACAGTATCCTTGTTTTTATTAAGTTCTTCTTTCCTTTCACATATATTCCCTTCTAATAAAGTAATATCCTCTGTGACTCTATCAATATTTTGTAAAATGCCTTTAAATTCCTGATTTAATGATGCTTTTTTTATTTTTAATTCATTTAATAAAGCATATGCCTCTTTTCTCTGTTTCTTTTCACTATCAGACTTCATAACCATATTATTTACATCTTCTTGAGTTATATTGTTCTTTTCCTTTAATTTAAGCAATTCATCTTCTATACTCTTAATTTGTTCATTGGATTCTTTTAATTCTTCATCAAGTTGATTTTTTTCTTCCTGAAGTAAATCTCTATTCTTTTCCATTCTGTTAATCTCACTAATTATATTATTTATATCATTTTCTAATTTTATATGATTTATATTATAATTCCCCAACTGTTCCTCTAAATCATCGATATTATTTTGTAAGCTGGCAAGTTTATTCTCCATTTCATGGCGTTTTTTATTTACGCTGATGAACTCTTCTTTCAATTTTGTCAATTCTTTTTTCAATTCACCAATCTGTCTATCTCTAGCTAATAAATTAGTATTACTATTATTAATACTTCCCCCTGTCATAGAACCCCCTGGATTCAAAACATCTCCATCTAATGTTACTATTTTTAAGGAATGGTTGTATGCTCTGGCTATCTTAATACCATAATCAATATTTTGTACAACTAATACCCTCCCAAGTAAGTATCCCAAAATATTAGTGTAATCCTTATCATATCTTATTAACTCAGAAGCAACACCTATAATACCCTTTGTAGAAAGCAATTTTCTCTCCCTATTATTTAACCCTCTTGGTTTAATACTTTCCATTGGCAATAATGTAACACGACCACCCTTAATCTTTTTCAAATAATTTATTATTTTTTTAGCATCATCAGCAGTTTCAGTAACAATATTTTGTAATGTACTTCCCAATGCTACTTCTATAGCCTTCTCATACTGTTTATCCACATTTATTAGCTCTGCAACTACACCTCTTACAGCTTTACCTAATATAGATCTTCCCTTACAATATTTTAGCACAGTCCTAACACTTCTATAGTAGCCTTCATAATCACCTTTCATATCATTTAATACTTTATATTTAGATTCTTTTGTATTTATTGATGTCTTTAAAGTGTCTAATTCATTTAAAACTGTTTTAAATGAATTATTAATATTGGTTTTATTCTCAATTTTCCTTGATTTGTCTTCTTTAATCTTTTCTATAGTTTTTGTTATATCTGACAACTCTTTTTTCTTATATTCTAAATTTTCATATATGCTTTTTAAATTTTCAGTCTGGTCATTGGCTTCAATATCAATTTGCTTAAGTCTTTTAACAATATTTCTATTAAAACTGTTAATAGTATTTATTTCTCCTTTTTTGTCAGCAATTAAATTAAGAAACTGTATCATATCGCCTTTTTTATCTTCAATATCTTTTTCTTTGAAATTAATTTCTGTATCTATTTCATTGATATAAGATAATTTGATTTCTATCTCACTTTCTATCTCTTGTACCTCTTTTCTAAATTCCTCTTTTTTAGTATTTAACATCACTTTTTCCTGTTCTAAACCAGATACTTTCTTATGAAGACTAACTATTTCTTCCTCAATTCTATTTATTTCTTTTAATGAAAAAGATATCTTCTCATCATTCAATTTACATTGACTATTATTCTTCTCTAATAAGTTTTGAGCCCTATATTTATCATTATTTATTTGGTCAATGGTATCATTTAACTTATCTGTCTCAGTCTGAATATCCTGCAATACATTTTCTAGTTTAGACTTTTCATTATTATTATAAGATATTTGATCATTTATGAGCTGCTGTTGATTCTCTATATGTAGCAGTTGATCCCTTAATCTTTCAATCTCTCTTACAAAAAGATTGACCTCATTATTTTTTAGTTTTTCGGAAAGAGCTATATACTCCTTAGCATCTTTACTTTGTTTTTCTAAAGGATCTAATTGTTTTTCTAATTCTAACTTTATATCATTTATTCTTATAAGGTTGTCCTCTGTTTTTTCAAGTTTTTTTTCCGCCTCTTGCTTTCTAGTCTTATATTTTACTATTCCTGCTGCTTCCTCAAAAAGTAATCTTCTATCCTCAGATTTAGAACTTAATATATTGTCTATTTTTCCCTGTCCAATAATAGAATATCCATCAATGCCTATACCAGTATCCATAAACAATTCTTTTATATCTTTTAGCCTACATGATGTCTTGTTTATATAGTATTCACTTTCACCAGACCTAAAAACCCTTCTGGTTACACTCACCTCAGAATAGTCTATAGGCATTTTTTCGTCTTTATTATCTAACACCAATGTTACCTCACAAAATCCTAAAGGTTTTCTTTTTGCCGTGCCAGTAAATATAACATCTTCCATTTTACTTCCCCTTAGAGTCTTGGCACTTTGTTCTCCTAGAACCCATCTTATAGCATCAGAAATATTGCTTTTCCCACTACCATTTGGCCCAACTATACCAGTTATTCCCTTTTCAAAATCTATTTTAGTCTTATCAGCAAAAGATTTGAATCCCTGAAGCTCTATTCTCTTTAAATACAAAAAACTCACCTCTCTTGAAAGCTAAGTCACATCAAGCCTTCTTCCTTTAGATATTTTTTAGTATATTCTCGTAAGTTAATTTCAAAGTTTTTATTATCAATATTTATATTTATATTATATCTTTCAATTGAATCTTCAAATATTTTTATCCTTTTTATATTATATTTCTTCTTAAAATATTCTATATTATTCTTTTTATGACCTACTATATTATTTATATCTTCACTATTTGCTAATATTTTTATTTCATCATATGATATGCACTGTTCCTTCATAAACATATTAATAATTATTTTAAACATATTCCCTTCTACCAATTGTCTAATAGCAGGATGAAATGGACCTCCTACCACATCTCCATGTAAAGAGATGTTTTCTGTAGGTTGCAATCCTATTCTTATGACATCTATGTTATTGTATAAAAACATCATCAACAGTTTACTGCAAATATTTACTGTGTCTTCCAAGCCCATGGGATTATATTCTTCATTCTTATACATTTTTTCTAAATAAGTATCTTTTACTACTAGAGTAGGGTAAATTCTAACAAAATCAGGTGCTAAATTTATAATTTGATGGGCAGTTTTAATAGATTTTTCTTCGGTATCTTCTGGCAACCCTAGCATCATTTGGATCCCCAATTTAAATTCATACCTTTTTATTAAATTAACCGCATTGATGACATCCTCAGCATTATGTCCCCTTTTACTGGCAAAAAGTACACTATCATCTAAGGATTGTACTCCCAATTCAATTATATCTACCCCATGTTCTTTTAACATAGTTAAAATACTTATATCTATACAATCTGGACGTGTAGATAGCCTTATAAGATCAATTTCTCCCTTTTCCTTATATTCATTGGCAATAGAGAGAAAAGTTTTTTGGATTTCAAAATCTATTGCAGTAAAACTCCCACCGAAAAAAGATATCTCTAATATGGCATTAGATTTAGGTAATGTCATTAAATATTCCTCTATAATATTTCTTACATCCTTTTCAGTTAAATCTGTGGTTATCCCCGTTATTTTTTTCTGATTACAAAAAACACAATCATTGGGACAGCCCCTATGTGGTACAAAAATAGGAATGATGTAACGTTTCTTAGACATCTACATCACCTAATCCTATTAAAGCTGCCTTAGCTGCATTTTGTTCAGCTTCTTTTTTACTCTTACCTTTACCTGCACCTAATATATGTTCATTATTATTTACTTCTACAAAAAAAATCTTATTGTGATCAGGCCCTTCTTCCTTTACTACCCTATAAACTATATTAGAATGGGATTCCTGTTGTATTATTTCCTGCAATTGAGTTTTATAGTCTAAAAAGAGCCTACCTTCAGCTGCTTGTTCTATAAATGGGTTCAAATTATACAATACAAAGTTTCTTGAAGCATCAAAGCCTCCATCAAGATATATTGCACCAATAATCGCTTCAAAGGCATCTGCCAAAATAGAATTCCTTTTTCTTCCTCCTGTACCTTCCTCTCCTCTTCCCAAAAACAAATATTCTCCAAGTCTTATATTTCTTGCAGCAGAAGACAAGGTATTTTCACATACAACTATAGCTCTAAATCTAGTGAGATCACCTTCTGGGTGATTAGTATATTTTTTAAAAATATAATCACTTACAATTAATCCCAAAACCGAATCTCCAAGAAACTCTATTCTCTCATTGTTTTTTATCTTATCAGATTTTTGTTCATTGGAATAGGAACTATGGGTAAGTGCCCGTATAAGTAAACTCTTATCCTTAAATTTATATTTAATCCTATCCTCAATTTCTTTAACTATATTCTTCTTCTTATCATTCATATTTACCCTCCACACGATAATTAGGTAAAATCGTAAATATTGCAATGTGGATTGAAATACTTACGACATTACCCAATATATAGTTTACTATATATTATATAATCCATGCAAACAAAAGTACTTTTGTTTGCATGGATTATATTAATAAAATCTAACCACGTATATGAAATGTATTTTTTAATTTATCAAATGTATTTTTTAACTATTATAGATGCATTATGTCCGCCAAATCCTAGGGAATTTGACATAGCATAATTTACCCTTTGATTAATTCCTTCGTTTGGTACATAGTCTAAATCACATTCTTCATCGTTTACTTCATAATTGATTGTAGGAGGTATAAAATCTTCAGATACACTCAAAGCTAATACTATACCTTCTATTCCTCCAGCCGCTCCCAATAAATGCCCTGTCATAGATTTAGTAGAACTCACCTTTAATTTATACGCATGTTCACCAAAAACAGATTTAATAGCCATGGTTTCAAACTTGTCATTATATGGAGTAGATGTACCATGGGCATTTATATAGTCTATAGCTGTAGGATCAATTTCAGCATCTTTTAATGCTAAAGATATGGCCCTTGCTGCACCTTCCCCTTGTTCTGCAGGAGCTGTAATATGATATGCATCTGCACTCATACCATATCCAACTACTTCCCCATATATTGTTGCTCCTCTATTTATTGCATGCTCCAATTCTTCTAATATAAGTATTCCTGCACCTTCTCCCATTACAAATCCATCTCTATCCTTGTCAAATGGTCGACTAGCCTTTTGAGGTTCATCATTTCTAGTCGAAAGTGCCTTCATGGAACAAAATCCCGCTACAGCTAATGGTGTTATAGATGCTTCAGTACCTCCACTTATCATTATATCTGCATCTCCTCGCTGTATAACCTTAAATGCATCCCCTATTGCATTAGTTGAAGATGCACAAGCAGTAACCACTGTTTCATTAGGTCCCCTCGCTCCAAAGGCTATAGAAATTTGTCCAGCAGCCATATTTCCTATCATCATAGGAATAAAAAAAGGACTTACTCTTTTAGGACCTCTTTTTAATAATTTTTCATATTGTTCCTCAAGGGTAGTCAATCCACCAATGCCACAACCTAAAATAACCCCAAATTTATCTTTATTAATTTTTCCTAAATCAATTCTAGAATCCTTAACCGCCATCATACTAGCTGCCAAGCCATATTGAGTAAATAAATCCATCCTCTTTGCTTCTTTTTTATCTAAATACTCCGTCGGCTTAAAATCCTTAACCTCCCCAGCTATCTTAGCTGGATAATCAGTAGTGTCAAATTTAGTAATATTGCCAATTCCATTTTTTCCTTCTCTTATAGCTTTAAAAAAATCTTCCTTGCCGTTACCTATAGGACTTATTATTCCAACGCCAGTAATTACTACTCGTTTTTTTTCCATATTGTCACCACCAATACCTTTTATATTTAAGGCCCCGATTGTATCGGGACCTGAAACATTATTATATATGTTCCTTTATATAATTTACTGCATCTTTCACAGTTTTAATCTTTTCTGCATCCTCATCAGGTATTTCTAAATCAAATTCATCTTCTATAGCCATTATTAGTTCAACAACATCTAACGAATCTGCATCAAGATCTTCTTGAAATGAAGCTTCCATTGTTATCTCGCTTTCTTCAACCTCTAATTGATCAGCAACTATAACCTTTAATTTTTCAAATGCCATATTACACACCTCCTTTCAAAGTCATTCATATATTCTTAATATTAATTAGTGCCCAATCCTCCATCTACAACAATAACTTGACCAGTAATGTATTTAGCATAATCACTAGCTAAAAAAGCAACGGCATTGGCAACATCATCAGGTTGACCAAGTTTGTTTAAAGCAATCCCCTTTATATATTCAGCTTTTATTTTATCTGGCAATTTATCAGTCATATCTGTTTCTATAAATCCTGGAGCAATAGCATTAACCCTTATATTCTTTTTCCCTACTTCTTTAGCCAAAGATTTAGTAAGACCTATAATTCCAGCCTTTGAAGCAGAATAATTACATTGACCTGCATTTCCAGTTAATCCTACTATAGAAGATATATTTATTATACTCCCATGCTTCTGTTTTATCATTTTCCTTATTATGGACTTTGTAACATTAAAGCTACCTTTAAGATTAATATCTAATACTAAATCCCAATCTTCTTCAGTCATTCTCATAATTAAATTATCTTTAGTAATTCCTGCATTATTCACAAGTATATCTATTTTATTAAATTTACTTAGTGCCTCATCTATTAAGTTCTTAGCTTGTTCAACATTAGACACATCCGCCTTTATTGCAATCCCTTCACTTCCTAATTCCTTTATTTCATCTACAACTTTATTTGCCTTTGTTTCATTGCTAGAATAGTTGATTATAACATTAGCACCTAAAGAAGCCAATTTCAATGCTATCGATTTACCAATTCCTCTAGAGCCTCCAGTAATCAATGCAACTTTTCCCTCTAAATTCATCAATATCCTCCTTTAAAGAAGTTCTTTTTTAATTTTCAATATATCATCCATACACTCAACATTATAACATTTGACCTTTTTCTTCATCTTTCTAGACGTCTTTTTAGTAAATGTAGTAAGAGTTTTACCTGGCCCTACTTCTACAAAAGTCTCAACTCCATCATTTATCATTTTTTCAGTTACATCCTGCCAAAGCACAGATTTATATACCTGACTAACTAAAATATCTTTAATATTATCATCTTCTGAAATATAATCCCCTGTAACACTGGAAATTATATCTTTATTTTTCTGATTAAAATCAACATCGTTAAGAACTAATTTCAATTTATCTCCTGCGGGCTTAAGTAAACTGCAGTGAAAAGGTGCACTTACCGGAAGGCGTATTGCCCTTTTACATCCATTTTCCTTTGCTATTTCACAAGCAGACTCTACAGCGTCAATCTCCCCAGATATAACTATTTGACCTGGGCAATTAAAATTAGCGGCTTCAACTATGCCCTTTTTACTGGCTTCATCCAATACATCATTTATCTTGTCTCTTTCAAGCCCTATAAGAGCAGCCATTGTTCCTCTACCTATAGGTACTGCTTCTTGCATATATTTACCCCTAAGCTTTACTATTTTAATAGCATCAGCAAAATCCAATACCCCTCCATATACTAATGAACCATACTCTCCTAAACTCAATCCACCAGTGATATCTGCCTTAAATCCCAATTCTTCTAAGACTTTAGTAATTGCCATACATACAGTCAATATAGCAGGTTGTGTATTTTCAGTTTTAACCAGATCACTTTCAGGGCCTTCAAAACACATTTTACTTATATTAAATCCAAGGAACTCGTTTGCTATATCAAATATCTTTTTTGCTTCCTTACTCTTTTCTACAATATCCTTGCCCATTCCCAAATATTGCGCACCCTGACCAGGATATATGATAGCTATTTTTCCCATTTAACATCACCTCTAAATATCATTTAGGTTTTCTCTTATATCAGATGCCTCTCTAATTATATCCTCTATTACCTCTTTACAGCTCTTTATATCCTTTACAAGGCCACTTATTTGACCTGCCATAACAGAACCACATTTAATATCTCCATCTATAACTGCATTTCTAAGAGCTCCCATTCCTATTTTCTCCATCTCTTCCAAAGAAGCATTATTTTTTTCTAATTCCATGTACTTTTTATATAATTTGTTTTTAAGTATTCTAACAGGATGACCAGTAGTTCTGCCCGTCACCACAGCATCTCTATCTTTGGCCTTAAGAATAAACTTTTTATAATTTTCATGCACCTCACACTCTTCAGTACAAACAAATCTTGTTCCTATTTGAACACCTTTAGCTCCTAAAGTCAGTGCAGCTAAAAAACCTCTCCCATCTGCTATCCCTCCAGCTGCAATAACCGGGATACTAACAGCATCAACTATTTGAGGCACTAAAGACATAGTGGTAAGTTCTCCTATATGTCCACCAGCCTCTGTTCCTTCAACTATTATGGCATCAGCACCTGACCTTTCCATCCTTTTAGCTAATGCAACCGATGGAACTACAGGTATAATTTTTGTACCTATCTGTTTAAACTTATCAAGATACTTACCTGGATTGCCTGCACCAGTAGTTATTACTGGCACCCTTTCTTTATATAATAAATCCATTACTTCTTCAATAAAAGGAGACAATAGCATAGCATTTACTCCAAAACTCTTGTCTGTCATAGATTTTATTTTCTTTATTTCTTTTTCTATAACCTCAGCAGGCGCATTACCACAACCTATAATGCCCAAACCCCCTGCATTGGATACTGCTGCTGCCAACTCTGCAGTGGCAACCCAAGCCATACCCCCTTGCAATATGGGATATTCTATATCTAAAAGTTCACATATTTCTGTTTTAAACATTTAATTCCTCCTATCTATGCCATTCTAGTACACAAGAGCCCCATGTCAATCCTCCACCAAATCCCACAAGTAAAACATTATCTCCATTCTTAATGTTGCCCTTTTTCAACGCCTCATCCAATGCAACAGGAATAGATGCCGCCGACATATTACCATATTTATCTAAGTTCACAAATACCTTGTCTTCTGTCATCTTCAATCTCTTCCTTGCAGCATTTATTATTCTAATATTAGCTTGATGAGGAATGAGATAATCTATATCAGATAACTCAAGGCCACTTTTCTGTATAACCTTCTTCGATGCCTCATCCATAATCTTTACAGCAAATTTGAAAACTCCATTTCCTTCCATTTGCACATAATGTAATCTCTGATCCACAGTCTCATGAGTAGCAGGATATAATGAACCTCCTGCTGGCTGTTTTAGATATTCAGCACCTTTTCCATCAGCTCCTATATCTATAGCTAATATCCCTCCATGCTCTACTTTGCTCATAACCACTGCTCCAGCACCATCTCCAAATAAAATGCATGTGTTTCTATCTTTCCAATCTATAATTTTAGATAGTGCATCGGCACTAATTACAAGCACATTTTTATAAATACCCGAATTTATATAGCCATATGCTACAGACATACCATATAAAAAACCTGAACATGCAGCCTCTAAATCAAAAGCTGCCGCATTTGTACATCCTAGCTCCCTTTGCACAATACAACCCGTCGAAGGAAATGCCATATCAGGAGTTATAGTTGTAACTATTATAAGATCTATATCTTCAGGACATAACCCAGCATCCTTTAATGCCAATTCTCCAGCTTTTATACACATGAAAGATGTAGCTTTATCTTCATCCAATATCCTTCTTTCAACTATCCCAGTTCTACTCCTTATCCACTCATCATTTGTATCTACCATCTTTTCAAGCTCTTTATTTGTAACTATTTTTTCTGGCAAGTAACTTCCTATACCTATAATCCCTACTTTATTCTTTTCCAAACGTATCCTTCCCTTCTAACCTATGGATTTCTGACTGTACAATATCTACCACTTTATTTTCACTAAATATCTTTGCCTGTTTTATAGCATTTTTTATAGCAATATTATCAGAACTTCCATGGGCTTTTATTACGGGCTTCTTCACTCCCAGCAATGGGGCTCCTCCATATTCTCTATAATCTAAGTCCGCTTTAAATGCCTTTAACCCAGGCTTTAACATCAAAGCTCCTAATTTAGTTAGACTATTTTTCATGAATGCCTTTTTCAAAAGGCTAAAAATAGTCTCAGCAAGCCCTTCAGTAAGTTTTAATATTATATTTCCCACAAAACCATCACACACCAACACATCTACAATTCCTTTGGGTATATCTCTAGCTTCTACATTTCCATAGAAATTTATATCAGTTCCTTGCAATAAGCCAAAGCTTTCTTTAGTAAGCTCATTTCCTTTACCTTCCTCTGTTCCTATGTTTACCAATCCAACAGAGGGACTATCTATCCCTAAAACCCTTTGACAATATATACTTCCCATTACAGCAAAATGTTGTAAATGTTTTGGCCTACAGTCCGCATTGGCTCCTACATCCATCAATAACGATACACCTTTACTAGTAGGATATACTGTTGCCAAAGCAGGTCTATCAATGCCCTTTGTTCTTCCTACTATAAAAAGCCCTCCACTTAATAGTGCTCCAGTATTACCTGCTGAAATAAATGCATCTACTTCACTATTTTTCAAAAGCTTTAAACCTACTACCATTGAAGAATTTTTCTTTCTTCTTATAGCCATTACAGGTTTGTCTTCATTGGTTATTATTTCCTCAGCATTTATTATTTCAATTTTTTCCTCATTGAATTCATACTTCGATAATTCTTTTCTGATTTTACCCTCTATTCCAACTAATACAATATGTACTCCATACTCCTTAATAGCATCTATAGAACCTTTAACTACTGAATTAGGTGCTTTGTCTCCACCCATAGCATCAACTGCGATCTTCATGAAACCCCTCCTAAAATACATATCTGTTAAACAGAAACCAATATGAATTTTCCTCTAAACACCTGTTCCTGTCCTGCATATATAAATACATGGACAAAATATTTGTTAGTTCTTTGCCTCACAACTTCTGCCTTAGCCACAAGTTTTTGCCCTGCCTTTACCGGTGTTTTATATTTTATATTAGCCACACCCGTCACAGCTACATTTGCATCTATAACAGCCATAGCAATAGATTCTGCTTGGGCAAAAATATGATGCCCCCTAATTATATTAGTCTTTTTAAAAGCCATTTCTTCTGTGGTCTCCAATATAGATATTCCATTTTCTCCCAAATTTAGATCTACTAATTCCCCTACTATCTCAGTTCCTCCAATGGATTTCACCTTGGAATAATTCATCTCTGCAACATTTTTTATCCTCTCTCTTAATTCTGGAATGCCTAGTTCCAATCTATCTAATCTTATAGTCTGAATGCTTACACCAAATATTTCCATCAACTCTTCATCTGTTAAAAATGGATCTTCTTTTAATCTCTTTTTTAGGTTTTCTTGCCTTTCTTTCTTGGATAGTCTTTTTTTCATAATTCCACCTCAAGTTATAACTTCAATTTAGTACCTGTTACTAACACTTAGTATATATCATTGGTTATAAAAATTCAAGCTTTTTATTGCAAAATAAAAAAGATAGCGAAATTAATCACTATCTTTAAAATTATTGTGCATCTATAACTTCTTCATTTTTATAATATCCACATTCTTTACATACTCTATGAGGTAATTTTAACTCATGGCATTGTGGACACTCTACAAACATTGGTTTGTTTAACTTGCTATTAGAGGCTCTTCTTTTATCTCTTTTAGCCTTAGACGTTTTTCGCTTAGGTACAGCCATTATGACACCCCCTTAAATCAATCTATTAATTCCTTTAATTTAGCCAGACGAGGATCAATATCTATATCACTGCATCCACAGTCTCCCTCATTCAAATCCTTTCCACATTGAGGACAAATCCCTTTACAATCCTCTTTACATGTAGATTTCATAGGTAAAGACATCATTATTAAAAAAACCGCTACCTCTTTTAAATCAATCTTGCCTTTATCATAGTGTATAACAAAGATATCATCTTCTTCATCTACTGTTTTTCCTTTTTCAAGTACAATACCATCAAAAGATATAGTATTGCTATTCTTAAATTCAATTAAACACCTATCACATACATCTATATACTCATAAAATAAATCTCCATATACAAATATATCTTCTTCTGATTTTAGTATTTTACCATCAAAGGATATTGGCCAATTAAATTTTAATATCTTTCCATTAACCTTCAAATCTTTAATACGAAATTTTTCTGATATAGAAATCTCATCAACTATACCATTTAAAATTTTTGAAATATCGACAATCATTCAAATCACCTCATGATAATAGCCAAACTCAATTATATAAACTGATGAGATCTTTGTCAAGAGTTTTTTATTGTTATTTTTAGCTAAAAAATATAATATGGATTAAGCATATTTTACTGTATCTCTAGCTATCATAAGTTCTTCATTTGTAGGTATTATTAGAACCTTAACTTTAGAATCACCAGCACTTATTAAAATTTCTTCTCCTCTAGTATTATTCTTTTCTTCATCTATATTTATACCTAAGAATTGAAGCCCTTCACAGATATCTTTTCTAGCAGCAGCAGAGTTTTCGCCTAGTCCTGCTGTAAATACTATTACATTGACTCCATCCATTATTGCAGCATATGCACCAATATATTTTTTCACTCTGGCAGTAAATTTATCCAATGCTAATTTAGCCCTTTGATCGCCTTTGTCCGCAGCTCCTTCTATATCTCTAAAATCACTGCTAACGCCAGAAATGCCCAAAACTCCTGATTCTTTGTTCAACAAATTATTTATACCATCTATATCCAAATTTTCTTTTTCCATCAAATATGTTATTATAGCTGGATCTAAGTCTCCAGACCTTGTCCCCATAGCAAGTCCTTCTAATGGAGTAAAGCCCATACTTGTATCTATAGATTTACCATTCTTAACCGCTGTCAAACTTGCACCATTTCCTAAGTGACAAGTTATTAGTTTTAAGTCCTCTAATTTCTCATTTAGCATTTCAGCAGCTCTATTTGCAACATATTTGTGAGATGTTCCATGGAAACCATATCTTCTTATACCATATTTTTCGTAAAGTTCATATGGAATAGGATATATGTAAGATGATGCTGGCATAGTTTGATGGAAAGCAGTATCAAATACAGCTACCATAGGAGTATTTGGCATCAATTCCTTACATGCATTAATACCCATAATATTTGGTGGATTATGAAGTGGCGCTAATTCTGCACATTCCTCTATAGCTTTCATTACTTCATCATCAATTTTTACTGAATCAGAAAATTTTTCTCCTCCATGCACTACTCTATGTCCCACTGCACCTATCTCATCCATTGATTTTACTGCACCATGTTCAGGATTCACTAGGGCATCCAATACTATCTTAAGCGCTACCTTATGATTTTCCATAGGTTTTTGTATAACTACTTTTTCTTTCCCTGTAGGTTTATGGGTTATTACCGAACCTTCTATACCTATTCTTTCTCCTAAACCTTTAGCTAAAACACTTTCATTAGTCATGTCAATTAATTGATATTTTAATGATGAACTTCCACAGTTAATAACTAGTACTTTCATGTTCTACCTCCTAGACATTATATTCTCAATAATACAATATTAATATATTAAACAAAAAAAATCAACCTCATTGAAATTTTTATTATTTTAATTTGTATTATTACTAGATATGTTTAAGATATTATTATAGACTATGTAATATAGCATTCTACTATTATTGTGGAGGTGTTTATTTATGGAAACAGTAGGTATAGTAACTGAATATAATCCCTTTCATAATGGCCATTTATACCATTTAAATAAAGCAAAAGAAAAAACAGGATGTAAATATGTAGTTTCAGTAATGAGTGGTAATTTTGTTCAACGGGGCGAGCCAGCCATATTAGACAAATGGACACGGGCCAAAATGGCAATAGATAACGGTGTTGATTTAGTTTTCGAAATCCCTTCAATCTATTCTTGTCAAAGTGCAGAATTCTACGCAGAAGGATCAATAAAACTACTAGATGGATTAGGATTTATAGATTCATTGTGCTTTGGTAGTGAATGTGGCAGTATACATCCATTGAATACGATATCTAATTTACTAATTAAAGAACCACCAGCATTCAAAGACTCATTAAAATACTATTTAAACAAAGGCCTGCCCTTTCCAAAAGCTAGAAGCCATGCCCTCACAAAGTATCTTTCAAAATATAATTTAGAATATGATATTGACTCCATATTGTCTAATCCCAATAATATATTGGGAATAGAATATTTAAAAACCCTTAACTCAATAAAAGGCAATATCAGACCCTTTACAATAAAAAGAATAGGTGCCCATTACAACTCAACTGAACTTGATAAAAATATATCTAGTGCCACTGCCATTAGAAAAGAAATACTTCATTCATATGACTTACAAAATATATCTGGGTTTATTCCTAACAATTGTTATCTATATATCAAGGATTTTTTAAAAAAGTATAACAATGTTAATAGTTTGGAGAATTATACCAAAATAATACTATATCTCTTATCAACTAGACATAATCAATTTTTGTCTGAAATAATGGACATAGATGAAGGTTTGGATAACAGAATCATTAAATATCTAAAAAATTATTCTTCTATTATTGATTTTTTAGATAATATTAAAACCAAAAGGTATACATTCACTAGACTCCAAAGAATTTTAATCCACCTATTGTTGGGCATCGATCAATATACATTCAAAGAGTTACACAAAAAAGGTCCTCAATATTTAAGGCTTTTAGGTGCCAGTAAAAATGGCCTGTACCTTTTATCTAAAAATAAGAATTCCTGCAAACTACCCATAATAACCAAATTTGCAGATTATAAAAAACATTCTTCATTGCATTTAGAAAAGATGATATCCTTTGACATAGAGGCTACTAATGTATATTTTCTTGGACTAAATTCAAATCAGTATAAAAACAATTTGGATTTTTTTGTTTCTCCATATATTAAAAAGGAGTGTGATTAACTTTGTCCCACAATAAAATTCAGCATATATATAATGTACTTCATGAAACCTTAGGAGTTCAAAATTGGTGGCCAGCAGATTCCCAATTCGAGGTAATTATCGGTGCAATACTTACTCAAAATACATCATGGAACAATGTAGAAAAAGCTATAAAAAATCTAAAACCCTTTTTGACTCCAGAAATAATCTATGAAATGGATATAGAAAAATTAGCAATACTAATAAAACCCAGTGGTTTTTTTAATATAAAAGCAAAACGCATAAAAAATTTTCTCAATTGGTTTTATAAATATGATTTTTCCATTGATAGATTAGAAAAAATAGAGACTGAAAAATTAAGAAATATGTTGTTGTCAATAAATGGTATAGGAAAAGAAACAGCTGATTCAATACTTCTATATGCATTAGATAAAGAAGCTTTTGTAGTAGATGCATATACAAAAAGAATCATGACTAGGATAGGAATTACAGATAATGACAATTATGATATATTACAAAAGCTCTTTATAGACAACCTTCCAAAAAATACATACATATATAATGAATATCATGCATTAATTGTATCATTAGCTAAAAAATATTGTAGGAAAAATCCCATATGCAACAATTGTCCATTAAATATGCTTTGTAAACATGTACAGTATTAAAATTATTAATCCTCGAGCTCAAATAACTCGAGGATGCTCCTCCAAATCTCTCTTAACTTCTTTTGTAGTCACTATGCCTTTTCTTATGGCACATTTAGGACAATACGCTTCAGCACAACCATTCATAGTAGATATTACAGCTCCACATTCCTTACAAATTAATATGCAAGCACATGCAGTTCCTGTTGCCGCTAATATTTTTTCCCCATTTATAGTATAACCTATAACTTTTTCCATAGCTTCACCACCCTCTTATTATATTTATATTCTTAAGACTAATTTAATGTTAATATGATATATCTAAAACTCATATAAATAATAAACATTAAATATAATATAAGAGGTTGAATATGGAGGGATAATTATGAATTATATTAAAAAATACATAAATAATATAGGTTACATATTTATTATTATATTCTTAATCTATATAACAATCACATTGATTGTATATCCAGATAAGATGATAAAGGCTTCTATCGATGGAGTAGATACTTGGTTTTATACAGTGCTACCTTCTCTATTGCCTTTTTTCATAATCTCAGAACTATTAATGAAATTAGGGGTATTGGACTTTATCTCTCTCATGTTAGAACCCTTTATGAGGCCTTTATTTAATGTCCCTGGTGAAGGTTCTTTCACCTTTGCCATGAGTATAACTTCAGGTTATCCAGTAGGAGCAAAATTGGTTTCCCAACTAACTAACCAAAAAAAAATTTCCATATACGAAGGACAAAGATTATTATCTTTTTGTTCCACTTCTGGTCCTCTTTTTATGATAGGAGCTGTTTCAGTAGGTATGCTAAATTCCCAAGCTTTAGCTCCATTAATAGCAATTCCCCATTACTTATCAGCTATAGCTATGGGCCTACTATTTAAATATTATAAAGTAGATAAAAAAACTCCATATAAAAATAAAAATTATAAATACAATATAAAAAAGATAAGAAAATATAGACAAATAAAAAAAATCAGCATAGGCAAAGTATTAAATAATAGTGTAAATGATTCTTTCAAAACTATATTATTAATAGGAGGATTTATAATCCTCTATTCAGTAATAATCGAAGCACTAAACATATCTAAAATTATAGATCTAATATCGTATGTTCTAATGAAAATCATACCTTTTTCTCAAAATAAAGATGTATACAAAGGGCTAATTGCTGGTTTCATTGAAGTAACCAATGGCTGTAAATTAATAGCAGAATCCAATGCTCAAAATATTGGATTTAAACTTTGCTTGATAAATTTCTTAATAGGATGGAGCGGATTGTCTATACATAGTCAAGTGGCTACATTTATGTTTGAATCAAAAATAAAAATGAGCATTTACATTTTATCTAAATTTTTACAAGGTGTCTTTGCTTCTCTATTTACAATTATAATATTAAAATTAAACCTATTTAATCTCTCTATATCAGTAGCCAAAAATTTAGTTTTTGAAAAAAATATGAGTTTCATAAATTTATTTGTTAAAAATACAAAAATATTTATTTTTATTATTATTATTACTCTAATCTTATCTGTGATAAATTTATTAATATTTAAGGCTATTTCCATATTTAAAAAAGAGTATTAAACTAAAGTCATCGAATATTTTTTAGTTTTTTTAGTTGAAATGTTCGTATTTTGTGATATTATTATATTGTCGATAATATACAAGATAGGATGTGAGGATATGAAATACGATGTAATTATAGTTGGAGCTGGTCCAGCTGGACTATTTACAGCTTTAGAATTAATCAACCTCAATTCTAATAAAAAAATATTATTATTAGAAAAGGGAGAAAAAGTAGAAAACAGACATTGTCCCAAAGAAGAAACCAATGTATGTGTTAACTGCTCTCCATATTGTAATATCACAGCTGGAGTTTCAGGTGCAGGGGCTTTTTCTGATGGCAAATTAAGTCTAAGTCCAGAAGTAGGTGGGATGTTGCCTGAATATATAGGCTATGATAAAACTAAGGAGTTAATAAAATATACAGACAATATATATCTCAATTTTGGAGCAGATCCCCATGTAGAAGGGTTAGGAAATGATAAATTAGTTCAAGAAATAAGACGAAAGGCAATTAAAGCCAATTTGAAATTGATTGATTGTCCTGTTAGACATCTAGGCACTGAAAAAGCTCATACAATATATAAAAAAATCCAAGATTACTTAGTAGCCTCTGGTGTAGAATTAAAAGTCAATTTTACAGTTAAAGATTTAATAATAAAAAATAACAAAGCTATAGGCATTAAAGCTTTAAAATCTATGGATTACAGAGAATGCAATGATAGAAACATAGAGACCATATACGGCGAAAAAATTATTCTTGCAGTGGGAAGAAAAGGTGCAGATTGGTTAAAACAAATGTGTGTACTTCATAACATAAACCATAGTGCTGGAACTGTAGATATTGGAGTAAGAGTTGAAGTCAGAAATGAAATTATGGAGCAAATAAATAACGTCTTATATGAAGGTAAATTAATTGGATATCCAAAGCCTTTCAAAGATAAAGTACGTACATTCTGCCAAAATCCAGGTGGTTTTGTTTCAGAAGAAAAATACGATAATAACTTAGCTGTAGTTAATGGCCATTCATACAAAGAAAAAAAGAGTCAAAATACAAATTTAGCCATATTAAGCTCTCACAATTTTAGATATCCCTTCAATCAGCCCATTGAATACGGAAAAAAAGTTGCTCAATTAGTCAATATGTTAGGTAATAATAGAATTCTAGTTCAAAGATATGGAGATATAATAGATGGTAAAAGAACTTGGGAAAAAGAACTTAGTCAATCCAATGTAAAGCCATCACTCAAGGATGCAGTTGCTGGAGACATTACCTCAGCTATTCCATACCGTCCAATGATGAATATAATTAAATTTATAGAAGCTATGGATATAATTGTCCCAGGTTTTGCCAGCCCAGAGACATTGTTATACGGCCCAGAAGTTAAGTTTTATTCAAATAAAGTAAAAATAGATAAGCATTTTCAAGGAAATATTGAAAATTTACATTTCTTAGGGGATGGATGTGGTCTTACAAGGGGTCTAATGATGGCATCATGTTCTGGCGTTGAAATGGCTAGATTAATTAGTAAATAAGGCGATAAATATCGCCTTATTTGGTTTAAAATCCTTTTAATTCATCCCTATTTTTGTCAATAGTATCTATTACAAAGTTTAATTTTTCTTGAACCTCTTTTAAAAGTTCATCAGCATACTCTCTAGCACCAAGTCGAATTTCTTTTGCATTCACTTGTGCCTTACCTATAATTTCTTCGGCCCTTTCCTTAGCTTTTTTAGTTATCTCCTCTTCATCTATCATTTCTTCCATATGTACCTTTACTTCTTCAATCATTGTATCGGCTTCATTTTGGGCCTCTGCAAGTATTCTTTGCCTTTCTTCTTTTATCCATTCTGCCTGTTTTATTTCATCTGGCAATTTAATTCTTATTTCTTTAATTACATCTAATATATCTTCTTTATCCACCAACAATTTTCCTGCAAAGGGTATAGTAGAACTTTCCTCAAGAATATCCTCTATTTCATCTAAAAGTCTCAATACATCCATTTTAAACCCCCCTTATTTTTTCAAATATGGCTTTTTCAACTATTTTAGGTACTAAACTAGATATATCTCCGTCAAATTGAGCCACTTCCTTTACTAAACTGGAACTTAAAAACAAATATTTATTACTAGTCATTAGAAAAAAAGTTTCTAAATCTTTATTCAAACTAGAATTTAACAATGCCATTTGAAATTCATATTCAAAATCTGCTACAGCTCTAAGTCCTTTAATTATTATTGATACATTTTTACTCTTAGCATAATCAACTAATAAACCTGAAAAACAATCTATTTCCACATTACCAAAGTCTTTTGTAACTTCTTTTAAAAGCTCTATTCTCTCTTGAACAGTAAACATAGGCTTTTTTGATGGATTATTTAATACAGTAACAATAATTTTATCAAACTTTTTACTACTCCTTTTTATTATATCTAAATGACCATTAGTTACTGGATCAAAACTACCTGGATAAATCGCTACCATTGTATATAAAACCTCCTTTAACTAGTTAGCATTTCAATTTGAAAAATGATACTCCAGTGTCTCCATATCTTCTGCTGTCTATTTTGTAAATATTACCAACAAAGTCTGGTAAAGATAATTTAGATTCATGTTCTACTATGACTCCGCTATCTTGTTTCAATAATGCATGTCTATCTATTTCTTTTAACACTGGCATTATAAGCTCTTCATTATATGGTGGATCTAAAAATATATATTTAAATTTTACATTTTTTCTACCTAAAATAGCAATAGCATTCTTACTATTATTTTTATATATATTAGCTTTATCTATCAATTTAGTATTTATTAAATTTTCTTTTATAATTTTTATGCTGTCAATATGATTATCTATAAAAAAACATTTTTTTGCTCCTCTACTTAAAAACTCTATCCCCATACTGCCTGTACCTGAAAAAAGATCTAAAACAATATCATCATCTTTTATATCGCCTATTATGTTGAATATAGACTCTTTAATTCTATCTGATGTAGGTCTTATTCTCAGACCCTTAGGCGTCTTTAGTTTACGACCTTTAGCACTACCTGTTATAACTCTCAATATTATTAATACCTCCCAACACTCTAATATTTATATTTTAGCACATTACTTTATACAACACAAAGAAAAGCTGACTAAAAAGTCAGCTTAGAGTTATATCTTCAATTCTATCTCCGAACATATATATAATATGCTCCTTAAGTTTCGTATATTTTTTAGATTGCAAATATTGGTCTTGTTTTAAAATATAACTTGCCACCTTCTGAGATAACTTCAATAATTTCATATCAGTAAATATATTTGCTATTTTCAAATCAGGCAATCCATGTTGTCGTGTGCCAAAAAATTCTCCAGGACCTCTTAGTTTCAAATCTTTTTCCGAAATTACAAACCCATCAGTAGTCTGTTCCATTATTTTCATTCTTTCTCTAGCTATTTGACTTTTTCCTTCACTAATTAATATGCAATATGACTGATATTCTCCCCTTCCAACACGTCCTCTCAGCTGATGGAGTTGGGCTAGACCAAACCTCTCTGCATTTTCTATTACTATTATATTTGCATTGGGCACATTTACTCCCACCTCTATTACTGTAGTAGATACCAATACATCTATATTACCTTTTTTGAATTCATTCATTATATTGTCTTTTTCTTTCCCCTTCATCTTACCATGAAGAAGCCCTGACCTCAAATCAACAAAATATTTTTTAAGACTATTATATAATTCTGTTGCTGATTGTAAAGATAATTCTTCAGAGTCTTCCACAAGGGGACAAACAATATAAGCTTGTCTTCCTTCTTTTACCTGTTTTTTTATAAAGTTGTAAACTCTGTTTTTCATTTTTGCTATTGTAGCATAAGTTTCTATTTTCTTTCTACCAGGAGGCAGTTCATCTATTATAGAAATGTCTAAATCACCATATAATATTAAGGCCAATGTCCTTGGTATAGGAGTAGCAGTCATTACCAACACATCAGGATTTTTGCCTTTTTGAGTTAACAATGCCCTTTGTTTTACTCCAAATCTATGTTGCTCATCAGTTATTACTAGACCTAGTTTGTTAAATTTAACTGTATCTTGAATCAAAGCATGGGTTCCTACTAGTATATCTATTTCCCCCTCTCGGGTTCTCTTTAGTATATCATTCTTTTTCTTGGCAGAAATATTTCCTATCAATAGTTCGCATTTAATTCCATAATCATCCAACATTTCACTAATGCTTTCATAATGTTGAGTAGCTAATATTTCCGTTGGCGCCATCATTACTGCTTGATATCCACTTCTAATGGCCTTAAACATAGCCATAATAGCCACAATAGTCTTTCCTGAACCTACATCTCCTTGTACCAACCTACTCATTACTTTAGGAGATTCCATATCTTTTGAGATTTCATTAAATACTTTCTGTTGTGCCTTTGTTAAACTAAATGGTAATTTATTAATAAATTCCTTTATCTCAATTACATCGTCAAACTTAATTCCTTGACTTTTATGACTATTTTTATGCTTTATTAAATAAAGACCTAACTGTAACAATAAAAACTCTTCAAGGGCTAACCTTTGTTTAGCCTTTAAATAATCACTCCTTGTTTTTGGAAAGTGTATATTAACCAATGCATTCTGTATAGAATATAATTTTAGAGATTCAACTATATCTTTAGGTAAAATATCATCTACCTCATTGACCACAGCATTTAAGGCATTCTCTACTATTTTCATTATTTCATTATTACTTATACCCTTGGTCAAGGGATATATGGGAATAATTCTCCCTACCCTTTTATTTTGTCCATCATCTTTTTCTATTGCTGGACTATTAATTTGTATCTGCCCATATTTCATCTTTATTTTACCACTTACTTTAATTATACTGCCCATCTTTAAACTATCTAAGATATAATTTTGATTAAACCATACAAGATAGGCCACCCCTGTGCCATCTGAAACGGGAACCTTAATTATACTCATACCCCTTCTAGGCCTTGATATACTAGGTGCTCCAGATATCTTAACCTTTAGGTTAGCCTTTTCATCATTTTTACAATCTTTAATTTTATTAAAGCTACCTCTATCTTCATAGGATCTAGGAAAATAATAAATTAAATCTCTAACATTTTCTATACCCATTTTCTTTAAAACTTTAGCTCTTTTGGGGCCTACTCCTTTTATGTATTGAACTGAAGAATATAAACTATTCAATCTAATCACCTCTAATAAATCAGCTTCTATCTCAATTAAAAATAAAAACAGTTAGTAGCTAGTTGCTAGTAATCAATAGACCAATGATGAAATTCTATAGATTTCTACCATAACCTACTAACTACCAACTGCTAAACTACTAACTATATTATTCTATAGAGAATATATAATAATATAAAGGCTGTCCACCATAGACTACTTCTATATCATAATCCTCCAATTCCTTCTCTAAGGATTGTGATAATTTTTCGGCTTCCTCTTCAGACACATCGTTTCCATAAAATATAGTTATAAGGTCATTGTCCTCTTCTATTGTGTTCTTTAATAATTCCATGGACACATTCTCAATATCATCACCTACTGATAATATCTCTCCATTACAAATACCTATTATGTCATCTTTATTGATTTCTTTATCATCTATATTAGTATCTCTAACTGCATAGGTAACCTGTCCTGTTTTTACATGTTCAAATGCATCTGTCATATTTTCTATGTTTTTATCTATATCCATATCACTTTCAAAGGCCAACAAAGCAGCTACACCTTGAGGTATAGTTTTAGTTGGCAATACATATATGTTTCTATCACTTAGATCTTTAGCTTGATTTGCAGCTAATATTATATTACCGTTATTAGGCAAAATTATTATACTCTCGCCTTTTACCTCATTTATAGCTTTAATTATATCTTCAGTGCTAGGATTCATAGTCTGCCCACCAGGTATTATATAATCAACTTTAAGCTCTCTAAACACGTCAGCTATACCATCACCCATAGCCACAGAAATAAAACTATATTTTTTGTATTCTTCTTCCCCATATTTGTCATTATCATTTATATGATCTTCTTTATCGTCTAATACTTTATTCTGATGTTGATATCTCATATTATCTATCTTTATATCTATAAGTTCTCCTGATTTAAGTGCCTCTTCTATAACTTTTCCTGGATTATTGGTATGTATGTGTACTTTCACTACATCTTCTCCACCTACAACCATCAAAGAATCACCATAAAAAGATATCTTTTGTCTAAACTCATTTTCGTCTACTTTAGCCTTATTAATAATAAATTCGGTACAATATCCAAATTTAATGTCAGTAGCTGGATCAGTATCCCTTTCGTTAGAGTAATCAGAATAATCTTCAAGTACAGCCGATTCTTTTCCCATCAAACCATCTAAAATTCCCTTTAATATATATATTAATCCCTTGCCACCTGCATCTACTACTCCAGCCGTTTTCAAGACATCTAACATCTCTGGAGTTCTCTCTAATGCCTCTTGTCCATGATTTATAACTGTCTCTAAAAACACTTGTATATCCTTCTCTTGACGATATATCTCCATAGCCTTTTCTGCACATTCTCTAGCAACAGTCAATATAGTACCTTCTATAGGTTTCATTACCGCTTTATATGCAGTATCCGATGCCATTCTAAATCCTTCAGCCAATACCTTTACATCTAATCTTTTTTTACCTTGAAGACCTTTACTAAACCCTCTAAATAATTGAGATAATATTACTCCGGAATTTCCTCTAGCCCCCATCAAAGAACCTTTAGCTATCCCTTTAACTATATCATCTATATTATTGGAATCTATATTTTTTATTTCCTTTGCTGCCGATTGAATAGTCAACGACATATTAGTGCCTGTGTCTCCATCTGGCACCGGAAAAACATTCAGGGCATTGACACCTTCTTTATTCTTCTCAAGGGTATTTGCTCCCACTATAAAAGCCTTCTTAAGCAAATCCCCATCTATATATTCAATTTTCAAAATCAGTACCTCCTTAATTTACTTTTGTACTCTTACCCCTTGTACATATACGTTTATTCTTTCAACTTCCATACCTGTCATATTTTCAATATTATATTTCACCTTATCTATTATATTATTGGCTACTACAGATATTTTCACACCAAACTGTACTACTATATATAAATTTATCGAAACTTTATTTTCAACTGTACTAACCTTTACTCCTTTTGTTAAATGTTCCTTTTTTAAAAGCTTAACTAAACCATCTGTTGCATTCCTACTTGCCATACCTACTAATCCATAACATTCCATAGCAGCCATGCCAGCTATTGTAGCTATAACAGTATCATCAACATTTACACTACCATATTGGTTAACTATTTTACTAGGCATTAACAGGCCTCCCTTTAAATCTTTTTTATATATATATTCTACATTATATTTCATATCTAATCAACACATGTAGAATTTCATTATATACTTGATTTATTCCCAATATATTATAATACAAACATACAATTTTTAAAATAGATATTGCAATTATATGTTATACTGTGTTAAAATAGTGATGTTTATAGTGTATTAGTTATGTTCCGTAGTTAAGGAGGTGTTTTTTGTGGCAAATTACTGTGAAGTATGTGGAAAAGGAAAAATGAGTGGTAACAATGTTAGTTTTTCTATGCGTCATTCAAGAAGAACTTGGAAACCAAATATTAGAAAAGTAAAAGTAGTTATTGATGGAACACCAAGAAGAATGAATGTATGTACAAGATGTTTAAGGTCTGATAAAGTAAAAAGGGCTTTATAGATATCATGGCTCCTCGTTTAAAGGGGCCTTTTACTTTATTATGTCCAATTTAAGTCATTCTAAAAATTATCCACCCGGAAATAACTAATAGTACGCCTAATATTAATAGCCATACTTTAAGTGGTACTACTTGAATTATTATTATACAACCTATCACAGACATAATAATAGCAATCATTTTTTTATAACTATGACAATGATACATCTTTCTTTTTTTCCATCTCATTTATTACACCCCTATAGAGTATTGCTTTTATTTATTGTATTCTATAAAATAATATTTGTTACTAACTTTAGAAAAAAGTAATATGGTGCATTTATTAAATAATAAAAAAAGACCTAAATGGTCTTTATATTAATCCTTTGATTTAACGACTAAACATATACCGTCTTCAATATCTATTTCTCCCTCATCTTCTATCAATTCATTACTTATTCCCAATGTAGCAGAAAACTTTATTGTAGCTTTATTTAATTTATATTCAAATCCCTTTAATGTAATACCAGAAACATCTCCAAATATAGGTATTAGAGATATGTATTTATAATCTTCCTTTAATACCTTGCCTCTGCCAGAAAATAAAAATGCCTTATTATGGTCATTTATTATCTTTGCATCTATTCCTTTTTGAAATAAATCGTATAGAAGCATTATATTAGCTATGCTATGATCTAATCTAGAACCTATGGCACCCAATATTGTAATTTCTGTAGCACCCTTCTCCACAGCAAAGTTTAAACACAACTCCATATCTGTATAATCTTTTTTTGTAGGAAAATCCTTTATGGGAACATTAAATCTATCGAACCATTTAAGATCATCTTCATCTATAGAATCTAGATCACCTATTATTATATTAGGGACTACAGAGGATAATTTTGCGTGCTTAGCGCCACCATCTGCACATATTATAAAATCCCCTGTATCACAAATATTTTTAATTAATTGAGGATCTCCGCCATCTCCGCTGGCTATAACAATACATTTCATAAAATCCCTCTATTCTTTACATATATGTTTAAATTCTTTTACAGCCTCTAATATATTGTCCGCTTTGAATACAGCAGAACCTGCTACAAATACATTAGCTCCCCAATCCATTACTCTATTTATATTGTCAAGCTTTATTCCTCCATCCACCTGTATATCTATATCAAGTCCCTCTCTATTGATTATATCCCTTAGGTTTCTTACTTTTCTTTCCATATTATTTATAAGCTTCTGTCCCCCAAAGCCTGGGTTTACAGTCATAATAAGAACCATGTCAATATCTGGTAGTACATGATAAATAGATTCCAAAGGGGTTGCAGGGTTTAATGCCACAGCTGCCTTTATTCCACTATTTTTTATCATCTGAACAGTTCTATGCAAATGTATTGTTGATTCTTGATGAACTGTTATTATATCTGCTCCAGCAGCTACAAAATCATCTATATATCTTTCAGGCTTGTCTATCATCAAGTGTACATCAAAAGGTAAATCAGTTACTTTTCTTATAGATTTTATTACTGGTGCTCCAAAGGTTATATTAGGTACAAATACACCATCCATTATATCTAGGTGTATTAAATCTGCCCCACCTTTTTCTATATACTTTATTTGCTCATATAAATTACTAAAATCAGCAGAAAGTATAGAAGGTGCAATCTTTATCATAATTTTAATACCTCCTGTTATTTTTTATTTCTTGCAAAAAGTTAATATAACTGTCATATCTTGTTTTACTTATTTCTCCATCCTCTAAGCTATTTTTTATAGCACAATCAGGTTCCTTATAATGCTTACAACCATTAAATCTACATAAATGACTTTTTTCATATATTTCCTTAAAATATAATTCTAAATCTTCTTCTTGAATAAAACTTAAATCTAAAGAACTAAAACCAGCTGTATCTACTACCCAACCACCCATATCTAATTCCAATAATTCAGCCCATCTCGTAGTATGTTTTCCTCTATTAGTTTTCTTACTTATATCACCTACTTTAAGATTGAGACCTTTTTGAATATTATTTAAAAGAGTAGACTTCCCTACCCCTGAAGGACCTGCGAATACAGTTATCTTGTCTTTTAATACAGATTTTAATTCATCTATACCTAGTCCTTTTTTTACTGTAGTATTTATAACTTTATATCCTGCATTGCTATAAATAGTATTTATTTTTTCCAATTCTTCAACACTGGCTAAATCTATCTTATTAATACATATATATATATCTAAATCTTGACTTTCTGCTAATATTAAAAATCTGTCCAATAGCCATAAGTTAGGATCAGGCTGTTTTATAGAAAAAACTATAACAGCCTGATTTACATTAGCCACAGGAGGTCTTATAAGCTCAGTCTCTCTATCAAACAATTCCATCACATACCCTATTTTTTTATCTTCATCAGTAACTTCTATTTTAACTTTATCTCCTACTAAAGGCTTCACAGATTTTTTCCTAAACAATCCTCGTGCCCTACATTCATAAACATCATTATTGACTTTCACATAATAAAAACCACCTATACCTTTAACTATAATGCCTTCTAGCATTAATCCACTCCTTCCTGTTATTTTTAAAGCTCTATTTCTTTTTCTGTTATATATTCATCATCAAAATATATTATAACCTTTACTTTTCCTTTGCCCGATACAGGTACTTTGATTCCACCTTCATTTAATTTATGAGTTTTTTCGTATATAGTCTTTCTCTCTTCATTTTCTTCTTTTTCTATTTTCACTTTAACATCATCACCGTATTTCTCTTTATCACTTGGAAGCTGTAATGTTAATGTCCTTACTATTACTTCTTCACTCACTTCTTCACTATTTTCATCACCATTTTCATTTTGCTCGTTATTTTCATCAGGTATTGGTAGACCACTACTTATCTTTAAATTTATTGTTATGTTTTCTTCAACCTCTTCTCCCGATGGGAAACTTTGCCAAAAAATTATCCCTTTATCATACTCTTCATTAGATTCTTCTTCTACTTTCACTTTCTCAAATCCTTTGGCCCTTAACTGTGATTCACCCTTCTCTTTAGTTAAACCTACAACATTAGGCATAGTTATATATACTTTTTTAGGACCATTACTTACAGTAAAACTTACTTTTGTATTTTTTGGCACTTCTTCATAAGCACTTGGATCCTGATTTATAACCGTTCCTATAGGGTATTCACTATTCTCATAAGAAACTTCCCCTTCCAATTCTAAATCATTTAAGCTTATAATCGCTTCATTAGATGTTAAATTCAGGAGATCAGGTACTTTAACAGTTTCTACCCCTTTACTAACAATTACTTCAATAGGGAACCCTTCGGCCACTTTATTCCCTGGAGATTCCATTTGTTCTATTATATAACCTTCCTTTAAAGTGTCATCGTTTCTTTCTGCTTTGACAACCATTTTTAAACCTTCATTCTCAAGCTTCATTTTAGCTACATCTTGTTCCAATCCTTCTACATCAGGTACAATTATATCTTCTCCCTTTAAATATCCTTTTAATGCAAAATATCCAAAGGCAATAGCAAAAGAAAATATAAATGCCGTTATAATGGCAAGCATAGTTATTTTTCTGCTTTTCCCTCTTTTATTGTTATTGACATTATGATGATTCTTCTTTATTTTTCTTCTTTCTTTATCTCTGTTCTCGTTGATATTAACATCCTCCTTAACGGCTGGCATAACCAAAGTAGGGGAATCATTATAATCTTTAAATTCAATTATACTTTCTTGTCCTTTACCATTTTTTACTTTCCGTAAATCTTCCAATATTTCTTCTGCACTATTATACCTTAAACTTTGGTCTTTTTGTACAGCCTTCCTTATAATACGTTCCATATTCTCTGGCACATTTTTATCAATCTCTCTAGGTGGAATTATATCTTCCTGGATATGTTTAAGTGCTACTGATATAGGACTTTCTCCCTGAAAAGGCACTCTTCCTGTCATCATTTCATACATCACTATGCCTAGAGAATATATATCTGATTTTGCATCAGTATAGCCTCCCCTTGCCTGCTCTGGAGAGAAATAATGTACTGATCCAATAACATTACTAGTATTCGTCACAGTAGATGATGTAGCCGCTCTAGCTATGCCAAAATCTGTAACCTTAATTTTTCCATCATCAGTGACCATTATGTTATGAGGCTTAATATCTCTGTGGACTATGTGATTTTTATGTGCATGATTCAATGCTTCCGCTATTTGTATCGATATCTCTATCGTTTCATTTACTTCTAACTTTCCCTTTTCATTTATTAATTTTTTAAGAGTCTTACCTTTTATGTATTCCATCACTATATAATATATACTACCTTCTGAACCCACATCGTATATATTTACTATATTGTGATGAGATAGACTAGCTGCAGCTTGGGACTCCTTTCTGAATTTGTCTATAAACTCTTCATCATTGGTGAATTCTGGTCTTAACACCTTTACTGCCACATATCTATTTAGCAATCTACATTTAGCTTTGTAGACTAGTGCCATTCCTCCTCCACCTATTTTTTCAAGTATCTCATATCTATTTCCCAATAATTTTCCTATCATCATTTCACCTCTTTTCTAATCGACCTTTATTAGCATAACCGTTGTATTATCTGTGCCGCCAACATTATTAGCTTTATTTATAAGAGTATCACACGCCACATCTAAATTTTCTTCTTTTGTCAATATTTCTGATATATCCTCATCTTTTAACATATTAGTAAGACCATCAGTACAAAGCATAATTATATCTCCATTTTCTATATCTCGTTTAAATATATCGGGCTTTATTATATAATCTGTTCCCAGAGCTCTTGTAATTATATTCTTTTGTGGGTGATTAGCCGCCTCTTCTTCACTTATGGTACCATTTTTAACCAATTGCGCAACTAATGAATGGTCCTCAGTTATCTGTATTAATTTGTTATTCCTGAATAAATAAGCTCTACTATCTCCAATATGCCCTATATAAATATTGTCATCATAAATATATGCCAGTGTTATGGTAGTTCCCATTCCACTCAGATCATTTTCTTTCTCTGATTTACTAAGTATTACATTATTAGCTTTATTCAATATATTATATATCAATCTAAAAATATTTGAGTCTCCATTTTCAAGCTTATTTTTATCCCTATATATAATATCATTTATTGTATTAATAGCTAATGAACTTGCTATTTCTCCAGCATTATGTCCACCCATACCATCTGCAACAGCAAACAAGGCTATATTTGGTTCACTACACCATAGGTATGCATCTTGATTTATTTCTCTTATTAAACCTACATCAGTCTTTACAGCTACATTCATAATTAACCCCCGCTTCATAAAAATTATCGAGAATCATTCATATTCATATAGTCCCTTCTCAATTGACCACATGCTCCATTTATATCTAACCCCATCTCCCTTCTAATAGTAGCATTAATACCTCCATCTTGTAATATGGATACAAATTTTTTAATATTTTTATCATAGGACCTATCTAATTTACTTTCTTCAACAGGATTAAGGGGAATTATATTTATATGACATAACATCCCCCCTAAAAGATCTATCAGTTCTTTTGCATCTTTTCTTCTGTCATTTACACCATTTACCATAGTATATTCAAAAGTTATTCTTCTATTTGTAGTATTTATATAGTATCTACATGCATTTATTAGTTCATCAATATTATATTTTTTGGCAATAGGCATAATTTTTTCCCTTTCTTTGTTAGACGATGCATGCAATGATATAGAAAGAGTTATAGGAATATTCTCATCTGCAAGCTTATAAATAGCAGGAACTATACCACATGTAGAAAGAGCTATATGTCTATATCCTATATTTTGACCTTTAGCATCATGGATATTATATAAAAAATCTATTACATTATGATAATTATCTAACGGTTCTCCACTTCCCATTATAACAATATTGTTTATTTTTATATCTAAATCTTTCTGTATTTTATATATTTGATCTAATATCTCTCCCGACGACATATTTCTTATAAATCCATCTTTAGTAGACGCACAAAATTCGCATCCCATCTTACAACCTACTTGAGTGGATATACACACAGTTATACCATGCTTGTAATACATAACAACACTTTCTATCAAATTGCCATCTTCCAACATAAACAAATATTTTTTAGTATTATCCAACTTAGAATCAAATCTCTTAAATATTTTTATATCAGAGATATAGTATTTTTCTTTCAGCTTGTCCCGTAGAGCTTTAGGTAATCCTAATATATCGTCTATAGATTGAACCATCTTTTGATGTATAGCCCTAAATACTTGCTCCCCACGATATCCTTTTAATCCTAATTTTATAAATATATCTTTTAATCCCTTTAAAGTGTAGGATTTTAAATCTAATTTTTCCAAAACACCACTCCTATTTGATTTTAATTGCTTATCCTATTCAAAAATATATTATACCATATAATCAGTACTATATATATTTTTTTAATTTTTTATGATACCTAATATTTCCATGCTATAATTTATATTCTAACCATTTTAGCAATAAAAAAACCATCTGTTTCATGAATATTGGGATATAGTTCTAAATATCCCATATTTATCTGTTCTTGATTTAATTTTATATCTAAATCTATTAAATCATCAATAGGACATAATTTAAAATCATTTTGCTTTAAAAATCTTTGTACTAATTCAATATTTTCATCCTTGTTTATGGTACATGTACTATATATTAATATACCACCTTTTTTTACATAATTTGCTGCTATATTTAGTATATCAATTTGTAATTTTAATAATTCTTTTATATCTTTTTCAGTCCTATTATACTTTATCTCTGGCTTCCTCCTAATTAATCCCAATCCTGAACAAGGAGCATCAACCAAACAATAATCAGCTATTCCTATTAAGCTATTATCCAATTTAAGGGCATTATATACTTCTGGTTTTATTATATGTATTCCCAATCTATTAGCATTGCTCTTTATCAATTCTATTTTATGATCATGTATATCTCTAGATATAATTTTTCCTTTATCTCCCATATATTCTGCCATGTGAGTTGACTTGCCTCCAGGAGCACTACATACATCTATTGTAACACTATCCTTTTTAGGATTCATAATTTCAGTTACCAACATGGAACTTTCATCTTGAATAGTAAATAGCCCTGTTTTATAATAATCAGTTTCAGTTATACCCTTAGGATTATATACCACAATACCATCTTTAGCATATCTACATTTATCAACACTTATTCCATCATTACTTAATTTTTGTATTAAATCTTCTCTGGAAATTTTTAGGCTATTAGCTCTTATATTTAATAAAGGTCTACTATTATTAGCCATTAAAAGTTTCTCTGTAAATTGGGTTCCAAATTCCTCTATCCAATTCTCTATTAACCAGATTGGATGAGAATATTTGATAGACAAAAACTCTTTATCTTGTTTTTTATTCAATTCATTTTGTATATTTTTTTTATTTCTTACTACATTTCTGAGTAATCCATTGACAAATCCTATTGAACCTCTATGACCATACTTTTTGCTTAACTTAACTGATTCATTGCATGCAGCACTATCAGGAATTCTATCCATAAACATAATCTGATAAACACCCATTCTTAATATCTCTCTAATCCTAGGTGACAATTTCCTGAACCTTATTTTAGAGAATCTCTTTATTACCCAATCTATATAAATTCTATTTTCTAAAACTCCATACACTATCTCTCGTATTAATCCTTGCTCTCTATAATCACTGGATTTATTTATATTTTTATTCATTGCTACATTGGAATAGGCTCCTTTTTCGTTTACTCCATATAATATAGTAAGGGCTATATCTCTACTATTATTTCCCATATATTTCTCCTCTCATAAATTAAATTTCAAAAAATTGTTTTATTGATAATTATATCACAGTTATTTTTATTAAAACAAAAAAAATTAAGGGGCCGTTACCCCCTTAATCTCTTCTATTAGCAAGCATAAGCAATCTTATCAATTGTGCAATAGCAGTAAGTGTAGCAGCTATATAAGTCAATGCAGCGGCGTCTAATACTTTTTTAGTAGGTTTCAATTCATCTGCAGTTAAGATGCCTGATTCCAATTGTGCCAATGCCCTTCTACTGGCATTAATTTCCACGGGCAGTGTTACTATCTGAAAAGCTACAACACCTAAGTAAAGCAATATACCTGTCTTAATCATAAATTGACCTGATTGAGCCCCTATAAGTAGTCCTCCTAATATCAATATCCATACAAATCTAGATCCAAATCCAGCTATAGGAGCAATGTTATTCCTCAATATCAATGGAAAATATCCCTTTGCATGTTGTAGTGCATGACCTACTTCATGAGCTGCAACACCAACAGAAGCTACAGAGGAATTACTATAAACAGGTTTAGATAATCTCAAAACCTTACTTCTTGGATCGTAATGATCTGTCAAATGCCCTCCAATATATTCTACTCTTACATCATGTAATCCGTTCCTATCCAATATCTTTCTAGCCACTTGAAACCCAGTATATCCTGAAATACTCGCCCTTTTTAAATATTTATTAAAAGTACTAGATACCTTGGTCTGTGCATAAAGGGCAAAAATTATAGCTGGAATAAGTATAAGCATCTCAGGTCCAAATGTATAATATGGGTAGTACATAAATCATTCCTCCTTCATAAATTTAACAATAGCTTCCTCTATTTTTTTCATGTCTACTTTTGTATTAAAACAAGGTCCATTGGGCCTTTCATTAAATATACCCTTAACAGGAATCGATTTAACATCGGTTACTCCGCTTATTAAATCTCTTTCACATGCTACAGCTATTATAGCCTTAGGTTTATACCTTTTTATCCATTGTCTTGCAAGGGTTCCTCCTGTAGCTACTACTACTTTAACTTTATACTTATCTACTAAATCCAACATATCTTTAATATTACACTTCCCACACATTTTACAATTATTTATATCATTTGTTACCTTTATATCACATTGAGCGTTTTGTAAACAATGGGGTAATAATATCAATATGTCTTCTTTCCTTACCTTAATATCTTTACTATTTACTATTAAATTATTTATTTGTATTAAACTTCTCCTTAAAATATTGATATCTATCCCTGTTATTTTAGAAATTAATTTAAGTAAGGGATATATTAAAGATACAAATAGATCTAATGTTTTAGAACTTATATTATCTATATTCTTCCCATTATTCAATCTATATATAGCAACCAAGCTCCAGATAATCATAATATTAAATATAAATCCAGATAAAATTATAATAATCAAAATACCTTTTGTAAACAATGTTACTTCGTTTATCATGAAATATATACTAAATGCTAACACAGCAATTAATATCAGAATAACCAGTAGTGCTCCCTTTGCAAACGCCTTAAAGTCCTCTTTCATTGAATCACTTCCACATATCTATTTGTCTATAAATTTATTTCAATAATATATTCTTTTTAATTTCATTTCCCCTCAAATAATCTTTAACAGCCATTCTTTTCTTACCTGGAAATTGGATTTCTTTTATTAATAATAAGTAATCTAAACACTTTATATATATACCATTATCATCTACATCCACTATCTTTCCTGGTGATTCATTTACATTTTTTTCTATTATTTCTCCATCAAAAACTTTGACTTTAATATCATTATATATGAAGTAAGCTGACGGCCAAGGATTTGTACCTCTTATTAAGTTTCTAATATCTTTACAATTTTTATTCCAATTAATATGTCCCAATTCTTTATTTAACATTGGTGCATAAGTAGATGACTTATGCTCTTGAGGCTCTGGTATAATTGTTTTTTTATTCAACCCTTCCATAGTATCTATAAGTAACTTAGCCCCCTCATTCATAAGTTCATCATGGAGTTGTTCAGCATTGGTATCTTCTAATATATCTACCTCTTTTTTTAACAGCATATCTCCACTATCTAACCCTTTTGCCATAAACATAGTAGTTACTCCAGTCTTATGCTCTCCATTAATTATAGCCCAGTTTATAGGAGCTGCTCCCCTATATTTAGGTAAAAGTGATGCATGAACATTCACACATCCCAATCTAGGTATATTAAGAATATCTTCCTTTAGTATTTGTCCATATGCTACTACAACTATAATATCAGGATCTAAGCTTCTGATTAAAGAAATAGATTCTTCGTTATTTACACTCTTTGGTTGATATACTTCTAGCCCTAATTCCAATGCCTTTTTTTTCACTGGTGTAGGTAGAAATTTCTTTCCCCTTCCTTTGGGCTTATCAGGTTGTGTTATAACTAAATCTATTTTATCTCCATGTTCATAAATTTTTTTAAGGGTAGGTACTGCAAAATCTGGAGTACCCATAAATATTACTTTCATTTGATCAACTCCCTATTCTTTGAAAAGTTTGTCTATATATAATATTCCATTCAGATGATCTGTCTCGTGGCATAGTGCCCTTGCTAATAATCCTTCGCCTTCTATAACTTTCTCTTCTCCATTTATATCCATATATTTAACCTTTACTTTTCTAGGCCTTTTAACCTTTCCAGATCTGTCAGGAACACTTAAACAACCCTCTACATCTATGGCTTCTCCCTCTTGATATATAATCTCAGGATTTATCAGCCTCAATAGTCCTTGACCCACATCTATTACTACTACTCTCCTTAAAATTCCTACTTGAGGTGCTGCTAATCCTACACCATCCTCTTCTCTCATTGTATCTATCATATCATCTATCAATACCTTTAACCTATCATCTATTTTTTCTACAACCCTTGATTTTTTCCTCAAAATAGGGTCTCCTTCTATTCTCACATTTCTTATAGCCATACTATCATCTCCTACATTATAGAATTTGGATTTATATCTAAGCTAATTTTCAATCCTTTAAATCTTTGCTTTATACAAATATCATATAATATATTTTTAATCCCTTCAATATAGATACTATCTATTTTGATTATTATTTGCAACCTATAATTGTTTTTGATCTTAGCCAAAGGAGCACTTCTAGGACCAAAAATATCCTCAACTATTATTCCTTCTTCTTTGAATCTATTTTTTAGTTCATTACATATAATCTTTGAAACCTCCTGCACCCTTTTAATATTTGGACCATAAAACAATATATTAACTAATTCACCATAGGGTGGATACTTGAATAATTCTCTTATTTTTATTTCTTCGTTATAAAAGCTAATATAGTCATTATTCTGTGCATATATTATAGAAAAATGCTCTGGCTGATATGTTTGTAATATAACTCTTCCTTTCACATCACCTCTACCTGCCCTACCACTAACCTGAGTAATTAATTGAAATGTTCTTTCGGAAGACTTATAATCTGGTAAATTCAATGTTAAATCTGCAGCAATAATACCTACTAAAGTCACATTGGGAAAATCTAAACCTTTAGCTATCATTTGAGTTCCTATAAGTATATCTATCTGACCCGTCTTAACCTTATTCAAAATTCTTTCATGGCTACCTTTCGATGTTGTAGTGTCCACATCCATTCTGGCCACTCTGCTTTTAGGAAACTCTTTTTTTATAAATTCTTCTATTTTCTGAGTGCCAACTCCAAAGGATTTAATATATTTACTTCCACAACTAGGACATATTTTAGGTAATTTCATTGTCATGCCACAATAATGACATTTTAATAAATCATTATAGCTATGATATGTTAAAGATATGTCACAATTTTTACATTTAGCCACATACCCACATTCTCTGCAAGAAACAAATGTAGAATGTCCCCTCCTATTCAAAAACAATATTGTCTGCTGACCCTTTTTTAAATTATCTTGTATCCCTTTATATAGACTATAGCTTAAAATAGATTTGTTTCCTAACATAAGTTCATCCTTCATATTCACTATTTCAACACTGGGCATATTTAAATTATTGGCCCTTTTATTCAGTGTCAATAATTTGATATTCCCTGCCTTTGCCCTATAATATGTCTCTAATGAAGGTGTAGCCGAAGCTAATATCAATCCAGCACCTTCTAAATCACATCTTTTTTCTGCCACTTCAATAGCATCATACTTTGGGTTCATTCCAGATTTATAACTATTTTCATGCTCTTCATCAATAACTATTAAGCCCAAATCATTAAAAGGAGCGAATATAGCTGACCTTGCCCCCACCACTATATCTGCATCTCCCTCATTAATCCTTCTCCACTGATCATACCTTTCACCTAAAGATAGTCTACTATGAAGGATAGCTACCTTATTCCCAAATCTACCTACAAATCTGTCTACAGTTTGAGGTGTTAAGGATATTTCTGGTACCAGTACTATTGCTTGCTTTTTCTTCTTTAACACTTCCTCTATTACTTGCAAATAAATTTCAGTCTTACCACTTCCAGTTACTCCGTGTACCAGGAATTTTTTTCCTTTTTTGAAATCCATCTCATTTATGATTGTTTCATAGCATTGCCTTTGCTCTTTATTTAAAACATGTTTTTCAAATGGCTTTATATTACTGTTAATAGGATCTCTTTTTATTTCTTTATCTGTTATACTTATGATGCCCTTTTTTTGTAATGCCTTTATAGATGAAAAACTAGCATCAGACATTTGCATAAGCATTTTCAAACTCATAGAATTGTTTTCTTTCAATATCTCCAATATATCTCTCTGCTTATAGGCATTTCTGCTTAAACTACTAATGACACTATTTAAATCATCTACCATCAATAGTACATGTTTTTCATATTTTTTATTTATTCCTACATCTATTTTCTCTATACTATTAATTATTCCCTTCCTCTTTAATGATTCTATGCTACTATATATATTTGGCATATTTAAAGCAGTTTTAAGTTTATTAATTTCCACTTGTCCATTTAACTGTAAAAAGTCAATAATATTTCTTTGATTTTGTGAAGTGATTTTTTCCATTTTAACTTCATCTAAATCTATAGTCATTTCTATATATCTTTTAGTTTTCTTAAAAATTCCTGTAGGTACAATGGTTCTAAAGACATCAATATAGGTAGAAAGATATTTTTCTTTCATCCAAAGTCCTAAAGATACCATATTCTTATCTAGCAATGGCTTTTCTGACAATACCTTTTTTATATACTTTATTTTTTTTATTTCAACATCTATTTTATCAGTTACAAATATTATAATGCCTTCAATCAATTTGTTCCCAAAGCCAAAGGGCACCAATACCTTTTTCCCTACTTCAATTAGATTTATCATATCATTGGGTACCTTATATGTATATACTCTATCTGTTTTAGTGCTATTATTATCTATTATAATATGTGCAAAAATATTGCTTTTCATCTTACCAATCCCTTTTAAAATTATATGTTTATTATAACATAATCAAACTCCAACAACTGAATTATAGAAAACACTATTTTAAAATATAAAAAATTAGTAGTTAGTGGCTTAATATAAAATCTCTTATACTAACTATTAACCACTAGCTACCAACCATCAATTTACTTCATAAGCACTGATTGTCTTTATAACTTTATTATGAATACTTTATAAAAATCAATTATTTATCAATACCCCTCCGTTGTATTAATGTCGTAATTTTATCTACAATGACACCAGATAACTGGTCTTTACTCATTTTAGGGTGTTCTTCTATATTATCTTTGCCATCTAGAATAGTTACCACATTAGTATCTCCTCTAAAACCAGCATCTTGTTCTGCAACATTGTTGGCTACAATGAAATCAAAATTTTTCTTCTTTATTTTCCTTGTTGCGTTTTCTATAACGTCTTTGGTCTCAGCAGCAAATCCAATTATTATCTTATTCCCTTTAATTTTTCCAAATTCATATGCTATATCAGGATTTTTAACAAAAGACATTTTTAGTGTATTCTCATCTTTTTTAATTTTATGGTCACTAACAATATCTGGTCTGTAATCTAATGGTGCTGCTGCTTTTACAAGTACATCACATTCTTTAAACCTTAATTTTATAGCCTCTAGCATTTCTCTAGTAGTATTAACTCTTATAGCTTCAACTCCTTGAGGTATGTCCAAATTAGTTGGTCCAGTTACAAGGGTAACTTTAGCTCCTCTACGAGAAGCCTCTTTAGCTATCGCATACCCCATCTTTCCACTGGAATAATTAGTTAAATATCTAACTGGATCCAAGGGCTCAATTGTAGGACCAGCAGTAATTATAAATGTCTTGTCTTTAAGGTCTTGTGCCCTTTCAAAAAAATCTTTTACATAATCAACTATAATCTCTGGTTGAGGCAATTTACCTGCTCCATAATCTCCACAAGCTAATCTACCTGAGTCAGCATCTATAAATTCGTAACCGTTTTCTCTTAATTTATTTACATTTTCGTTAAAAATAGTATTATTATACATATTAGTATTCATCGCAGGGCCAAATATCACCTTTGAAGTTGTAGCCATTATAGTAGTTGTCAGCATGTCATCTGCTATTCCATTGGCAACTTTTCCAATGATATTAGCAGTTGCAGGAACTATTAAAAACAGGTCTGCCTTTTTTGCCAGTGAAATATGTTCTATATCCCATTCCACAGGCTGTTCAAACATATCTACTATAACACGATTTTGAGATATTGAGCTAAAAGTTAATGGAGTCACAAATTCCTTAGCAGACTTAGTCATAATTACATCTATATTTGCACCCATTTTTTTTAATTTACTTATTACATCTACTGCCTTATATACGGCAATTCCTCCAGTAACTCCCACTACAATGTTTTTACCTGTTAACAAATCACATCACCCCGTTATTTTATACCTGTTATTTTGGGTCTTGTATAATTCACCTTATCTTCAGCTACCTCTTTTAAAGCCAATATTACAGGTTTTGTTTCATCAACTAACTCGGTATTATGCTCTACTAACTGCCTAGCCCTTTTTGATACCATCATAATCAACGTATATCTACTATCTACTTTCTCCAATAATTCATCAATTGAAGGACTTACCATCACTATTACCTCCTACTATATTTTTTCTAATATATTTTTTTGTCTTTTAACCTTACATTTTTCTGCAATAATAATAGATTCTATTCTTCTTACAGCATTATCAACTTCATCATTTAACACTCCATAATCATATTTAAACAAATATTTTAATTCATCATAGGCACTGCTTATTCTTTCTACCAATGATTCTTGTGTTTCTGTCCCCCTATTGGTAATTCTGTTTCTTAACTCTTCCATTGATGGAGGCAATATAAATATGAACACACCATCTGGATATAAATTTTTTATCGCCAAAGCTCCCTGGATATCTATTTCCAGTAATACATCCTTCCCACTTTGTAGCTTTTCTAAAACATATTTTTTAGGCGTACCATAATAATTCCCGTATACCTTAGCATATTCTAAAAAGTCTCCATTATCAATCATCTCTTTAAAATTATCTTCATTATTAAAAATATAATTTACTCCATTTATTTCACCATCTCTAGGTTGCCTTGTGGTCATAGACACAGATATATTAATATCTTCATTTTTGTTTAATAATTCTTTACACACAGTACCCTTCCCTGCACCAGAAGGCCCAGAAACTACTATCAGTAAACCTTCTTCCATCTTAAATCTCCTTTCTATTCATTGCTATCCATTTCATTCTCTCTACTATTTAATCTATGAGCAACAGTTTCTGGCTGCACTGCCGACAATATAATATGATCACTATCAGTAATTATAACTGCTCTTGTCCTCCTACCATAAGTTGCATCCACAAGCATTCCCCTATCCCTTGCCTCTTGAATAATCCTCTTTATAGGGGCTGATTCTGGACTCACGATGGCTACTATCCTATTAGCTGATACTATGTTACCAAATCCTATATTAATTAATTTAATTCCCATGTCAATAACCTCCTTCTACTCTATATTTTGTATTTGCTCTCTTATTTTTTCTAACTCACTTTTAATTTCCACCACACTATTTGTTATCTCTAGATCTCCTACCTTGGAACCTATAGTATTTACTTCCCTATTCATTTCTTGAACAAGAAAATCTAATTTGCGTCCCACAGGCATGTCAGCATTTATGGTTTTCTTCAATTGATTTATATGACTAAACAATCTCACTATCTCTTCAGTTATATTGCTCTTATCTGCAAAATAAGCTACCTCATTGGCTAATCTAGTCTCATCAAGCTCATAAGCATCCTCTAAAAGCTCTTCTATTCTATTTTTCAATTTATTTTTATATTCTAATACAACTCCAGATGCTCTATTTTCTATGCCTTTCACTGTCTTTTCTATAATATTTGATCTATCTATTATATCATGAGCAAGCTCTTTACCTTCTTTAGCCCTCATTATATATAAATTATTTATAGCTTTCTCTACAGCTGGTTTAAGGCACATCCAAATCTCATCTTCATCTTCATCTTTTTTCTCTATTTTTAATACATCTGGAAAACTAGATAACATCTTTAATGATAAATTTTTCTCTATATTACATTCTTCACATAATTCACCCAACGCCTTTATGTAAGATTTTGCCAAATAAATATCAGGTTTTACTTCTACACCTCTATCTTCTAAATTTGTTAAATGTATATATACCTCCACTCTACCTCTATTAACTTTTTCCTTTATAAGTTTTTTAATATTTTCCTCTAAATAGCTCAAATGCTTAGGCATCTTTATTATAACATCATTATACCTATGATTAACAGATTTTATTTCTATTATAAACTGTCTAAAATCATCACTATTCTCCCCTCTACCAAAACCTGTCATACTCTTAACCATGAAAACCATCCTTCCTAAATATTATAATCAATTTTACCATAAAATACACTTATGTCAATGAATACCTAATCTTTAGTCACAGTAGTATTCGCCCTTACAAATCCTTTTTGCGGGTCCTGTCATATATAAAATATTATTCTTGTTCTCTATTTCTACCACTCCTCCTAAGAGATGTATATTTACTTTATCATTAGTGCCATATAATTTTGATGATATTACAGCTGTTGCAGTAGCTCCAGTACCACAGGCCAATGTCTGACCTACACCCCTTTCCCACGTTAACACTTCTATATTATTATCATCTATTATTTTGCAAAAATTTACATTTATGCCTTCTGGAAACAGTTCATGCCTCTCAATTTTAGGTCCGATATCCTTTATATCTAAATCCTCTATATTGTCTATAAAAATCACTCCATGCACACTACCCATAACAAAAACAGATATTCTATAATCTATTCCATCTATCTCTATTTTTTCATTTATAAAGTTGTCTTTATCAGTATTAATCGGCACAGACTTACTATTGAAATCAGGACTCCCCATATTTACCCTTACTTTATGTACTAAATCATTATTTATAAAAACCTTTACTTTCATTATTCCTGCTAATGTTTCCACTGTAAAACTTTTGTTTATAACTATATTATTGTCAAATATATACTTTGCAAAACATCTTATACCGTTACCACACATAGGGGCCTCTGTTCCATCTCCATTATAAAAGACCATTTTTATGTCTGCAACTTGAGAACTACAAACTATCATCATTCCATCTGCTCCAACACCAAAATGCCTGTCACATACCTTTTTAGCTAACAGATTATAATTTGGTAATTCCCCGTCTATTCCATTGAAAATAATAAAGTCATTTCCTGCTCCTTCAAGCTTCTCAAAATTAATCATTTATAAAAAACCTCCATCTTTATTAATAGAGTCAAAATCCAATATTAAGTATATTATATTATATTATACTTATATGATTAAGCCCTTATTTAGATAAAAGAAATATTTATTTGAATACCTTAAATAATCAGCCTACTATATTCATTTTGCAATATTATTATATATCATATGAAATTAACTTAAAGGATATGGTTAAATTATAATTACATTTACTTTAAAGTCTATTATTTTAATGTTATACTTTAGAATGAATATTAAATTTTGGAGGAATATTATATGTCATTAGATGGAATTGTAATAAAATCATTAGTACACGAGTTCAACAACACAATTTTAAATGGAAAAATAGATAAAATTTATCAACCTGAAAAAGATGAATTGCTTATAAATATAAGAAATAAGGGTAATAACTATAGACTACTCATCTCTTCCAGTAGTAATAACCCAAGGATATATCTTACAGATAAGTCTAAGCCTAATCCCATAACTCCTCCCATGTTCTGTATGCTTTTAAGAAAGCATCTGCAAGGAGGTAAGATAACAAAAATATTTCAATATAAAATGGAACGTATTTTAATGATGGATGTACAGTCTCTTGATGAACTGGGAGTATTATGTGAAAAAAGACTGGTTATAGAAATAATGGGTAGACATAGTAATATAATAGTAATAGACAAAGAATCCTTTACAATACTAGATACAATAAAGAGAATAAGTCATGATGTAAGTGCTGTCAGACTAGTTCTTCCTGGCATTAAATATAAATTTCCCCCTGCCCAAAATAAAAAGAATCCATTGGAAACCACTGACACAGAATTCTATGAATTATTTAAAACTATAAATTCAGGCATATTAACTTACAAGTTTATTTATACACATTTCATGGGCATAAGTCCCCTCTCAGCTAAAGAAATATGTGAACGAGCGAGTATAGACCCAAATAGTCATATAGGTGAGCTTAATCATTTACAAAAGGATGCCTTATACAATTCGTTTTGTAATTTAATGCAAGACGTTAAGCAAAATATTTTCAACCCTACCATTATATGGGATAAAAATAAGATTATTGGATTTTCTTCTATAGATTTAACCCAATATAAAAATTATAAAAAGACTAATTATAAATCTATGAGCAAAATATTAGAAGAATTTTATGATAAAAGAGATAAATTGGATAGATTACACCAAAAAACTACTGACCTACGAAAAGTGATTCATAATAAGTTAGAAAGAAATCAAAAAAAATTATCAAAACAAATAAAGGAACTACAGAATGCTAAAAATAGAGAAAAATACAAAGTATTTGGTGAACTCATAACAGCAAATATATACAAATTAAATAAAGGAGATACTGAACTTGAAGCTATTAATTTTTATAGTGAAAATCAAGATACTATAAAAATTAAACTTGATAAAAGACTAACTCCTGCCCAAAATGCTCAAAAATATTTTAAAAGATATAATAAACTAAAGACAGCTTACACGATGGTAAGCAAGCAAATAAAAAAGACAAAATCAGAAATAGATTATTTAGAAAATATATTAGTCAGTATTGAAAATTCAACAGAAATAAATGATATTGATGAAATTAAAGAGGAATTAAGGGACGAAGGCATATTAAAGCAAAGAAAATCTTTCTCAAAGAAGAAAAAAAAGAAATCTTCTTCCAGTCCTCATCATTTTCTTTCCTCTGATGGATACCATATTTATGTAGGAAAAAATAATAAGCAAAATGACTATCTTACTTTAAAATTGGCAGATAAAAATGATCTATGGTTTCATACTAAAGATATCCCAGGATCCCATGTTGTCTTGAAAAATCCTGGGAAAAATACACCTGAATCTACATTATTAGATGCAGCACTATTAGCTGCATATTACAGTAAAGCTAGGCTTTCTAGTAATGTTCCAGTCGACTATACCCAAAAAAAACATGTCAGAAAGCCCAATGGAGCCAAACCAGGTATGGTTATATATGACAATAATTCAACCCTTTATGTTACTCCAAGAGAAGATTTGATTAGCAACATAGAGCTTCTTAAACCTTAAAAAAGTTAGTAGTTCGTAGTTGATGGAAAAATGAAAAATCCCTTTAACTACGAACTATATATCTCCAATTTTCCAATAATCTCTGATACATCTTTTATGTTATTTTTTTGCATATATTTTTTCAATTCTACTAATAATTCCACAGTCAATCTTGGATTTACTAAATTTCCAGTTCCTATAGCCACTGCACTGGCACCCGCAAGTAAAAACTCTATAACGTCAGTAATATTCATTATGCCTCCCATGCCTATTATTGGAATTTTCACAACTTGGGCTACCTCCCACACCATTCTCAATGCTATAGGTTTTATAGCTGGACCTGATAATCCCCCCACATTATTTCTCAATATTGGTTTTTTAGTTTTTATATCTATTGCCATTCCCAATAATGTATTTATAAGACTTAGACCATCTGCTCCTGCTTTTTCAGCCATTAATGCTATTTCTTTTATGTCTGTCACATTGGGAGACAATTTCACTATCAAAGGCTTTTCGGTACTATCTCTAACCGACTTTGTAATCCTATATACCATATCCTTATCTGTGCCAAAAGCAACCCCTCCCCGTTTAACATTAGGACAAGATATATTCATCTCTATGGCATCACATCTACTCTTATCAATTCGTGCTGCCATTTCACAATATTCTTCTATAGTGTTTCCTGATATATTAGCTATAATCGTAATATTCTTGTCCTTTAAATAAGGAAGTTCTTTATCTATAAAATATTCTACTCCAGGATTTTCTAATCCCACACTATTTAACATCCCTCCAACAGTCTCCGCTATTCTAGGAGATTTATTCCCCTTTCTAGGTTTAAGAGTCAATCCCTTAACTGAAATAGCACCTATATTAGCTATGTCCATAAACTCTTCGTATTCTCTCCCAAATCCAAATGTCCCCGAAGCTGTAATAATAGGATTTTCTATTATTAGTCTCCCAATATTTGTATTCAGATTTATATCTCTATTATCCATTTAATTTCACCTCATTACCCCAAAATACTGGCCCATCTTTACATACCTTTTTCATTTCACCATTAGCAGTTTCTATAGAACAACCTAAACATGCTCCAAATCCACAAGCCATTCTCTCTTCTAAGGATATTTGACATGGAATATTAAATTTATTTGATATATCTATTATTTCATTGAGCATTGGATTAGGACCACAGCTATATATTAAATCTATATTATTTTTTGTTAAAAATTTTATAAATACTTCAGTAATAAATCCTTTATATCCAACTTCTTCATCCTTCATAGATGATATATATATTTTTTTACAATGTTCTCTTATCTCATTCATATAGGGTTTATCATTAAATCCTAAAAATACACTGATATTGTTTTTTTTACTCAGTATTCTAGATAGATATAATAATGGAGCTACCCCTATACCTCCCCCCACAATAGCAATATTTTTTCCTTCATTATTTATATCAAATCCATTACCTAAAGGTCCCATTACATTTAATTTTTGACCATCTCGAAAAGATTTCATTATACCCGTTCCTTTTCCTATTACTTTATAATACAGTTTTATAATACCCTTTTCTTTGTCTATATCATTTATACTGATAGGTCTTCTAAGAAGAGGGTCTAAGCCCAACCCCTCACTAACTTTTATCTGTATAAACTGACCTGGTGTACATTTTTTTACTATATACTTACTTAATAATTCCATCACATAGATATCTTCTACCACAAGCTCATTTTTTAATATAATACAATCTTCTATATATTTCATATCAAATCACCTACCATAATAACTTTCCATGTTTTTTTAAGGTCCTATTTATATTATCTCTCATTTGTATTGTCTCCTCTAATATAGCTTTATAACATTCTTCATCTTTATATATACCCTTGTACTTTTCCTTCTTATGAGCAGTAATTATTCCCCTTGAGGAATTTACTACGGCTCCTAAGCCATCTTTATTAAAGGCCCCCACCACATCTTCTCCAGTACCTCCTTGTGCTCCATATCCTGGAACAAGAAAATAACTCTTACTCATTATCTTTCTTAATTTCTCCATCTCTTTAGGATACGTGGCTCCAACTACTGCTCCCATAGAGCTATACCCATATTTTCCCACACATTCATTTCCCCATCTATCTATATGTTCGCCCACTATTTCATATATGGTCTTTTTATTTGATATTATATCTTGAATATCTATAGCCGATTTATTAGATGTTCGTGCCAATATAAATACTCCTTTTTCTCTTTCATCCATATATTTAATGAAAGGAGCTATGGAGTCGATCCCTAGATATGGATTTAATGTCACAGCATCTACATTTACATACCCACCCCCAAAATAGGCATTTGCATAAGCTTCTGCTGTGGAACCAATATCACCTCTTTTAATATCTGCAATTATTATTAAATCCTTGGACTTCCCATATTCAACAGTCTCCTTGAAAACCTTAAATCCTTCAATTCCATAGGCCTCATAAAAAGCTATTTGTGGTTTTATACAAGACACAAAAGGTGCCACAGTATCTATAATTCCTTTATTAAATTCCAATATGGCTGCCATATTCCCCTCTAAGTCTTGTTCATATTTATTCTTAATAAAATCTGGTACATATTCTATTTTAGTATCTATCCCTACTATGCAGTGAGACCTTTTTTCTTTTATCTTATTTATAAGATTATCTATAAATATCATTATATTTCCTCCTTTTACGCATATTAAAGGAGTAGCAAATAAATATACTACTCCTGTTACTTTTATTAGGCATTCTCTGGCAATATTTTATTAACTACAATTCCTATAATAGCCGCCAAACTTAATCCAACTATCTGTATATTATCAGTTATTTGAATACCTATTATACCATCAAATGCTCCCATTTGCTGTTTCAATTTTATAAATTCAGTTCCTATACCTGCAACCAATATAAAAGATGCCACTATAAGATTTCTATTGCTAGAAAAATCAACTTCAGAGTCACTTAGAGTCCTAAGTCCAACACTGGCAATCATACCAAATAATATTAAACTTACTCCTCCCATTACGGGCACTGGTATAGTCTGTAAAACTGCTCCCAATTTACCTATAAAACTAATCCCTATAGCTATACATGCCGCAAGTCTCAATATTGATGGATTATAATTTTTGGTTACTGCAAGGACACTGGTATTCTCTCCATAGGTAGTATTTGCAGGCCCTCCTATAAATCCAGCCATAATAGTCGCAAGACCATCTCCTAATAATGTTCTATGAAGCCCAGGATCTTTGAAAAAATTCTTTCCTACTACAGCTCCATTAGTTGTTATATCTCCTATATGTTCCATAAATACTGCTAAAACTATAGGCGCTATTATTGCTATAGCTCCCAAATCAAACTTAGGCAATGTAAACTCTGGCATACTCAAAACCTTAGCTTCAATTATAGGTGTATAATCTACTATGCCAATTATTGCTGAAAATATATATCCCACTACTACACCACATAATATTGGAATAACTTTGAAAAATCCCTTTCCAAATATGGACACAATAACAACTGTCGCCAACACAACAAATGCAACCATCCAATTTGCAGAAGCCATCTCTATAGCTGTGGGACTTAAAATAAGCCCTATTACGACGATCATCGGACCTGTTACTATAGGTGGGAAAAAACTTGTTATTTTCTCAGGACCAAATACTTTTATCAATAGAGATAATGTCAAATACAAAGCCCCTGCTGTAACAATTCCACCTTGTGCATACCTTAAATCACCAAACTTATTTGCCACTGCCACAATTACTGGTATAAATGCAAAACTAGAACCTAAAAATACTGGCACCTTTCCTCCAGTTACTAAGTGGAATAACAAAGTCCCTAGACCTGCCGAAAACAATGCAACAGCAGGATTAAATCCAGTCAATATAGGTACTAATACTGTAGCACCAAACATGGCTATTACATGTTGTATACCCAATATACCTTTTCTACTAATTTCTGTTAAATTCCCTGTATCCATTTCATTCGTTACCTTCTTTGATGAAAATATTTTTTCTGACATAAAAATTCCTCCTTTATTTTTTTAAGGAGGGAGAATAATCTCCCCTTTTCAGCCTCGCAGGACTGATTTAAAAGGTGCTTCTATATTTCATTTATTATTACTTTGTTAGCATCATCAATGTTATCAAATTTCACACTTACTATTTCACTTTTTGATGTAGGTACATTTTTTCCTATAAAATCTGGCCTAATAGGCAATTCCCTATGTCCTCTATCTATTAAAACTGCAAATTGTATCTTTTTTGGTCTGCCTGCATCCATTATAGCATCTAAGGCTGCCCTTGCAGTTCTACCCGTATATAATACATCATCTACTAAAACTATAATTTTATTAGTAACATCATAATTAAAACCTTTTTTATCTACTATGGGCCTATCATTAATCTCACTGAGATCATCTCTATAGAGGGTTATATCTAAAGTTAGAACTGGAACTTCTTTTCTTTCTATCATATTTATCTTTTTAGCAAGTCTTTCGGCAAAGGGTATTCCTCTAGTTTTTATACCTACCAATACCAAGTCCTCAGTTCCCTTATTATTCTCTAATATTTCATGGGCTATTCTAGTAGTAGCTCTATTCATAGCACTTTCATCCATTATTATCGCCTTTGTTTTCATTTTATCACCTCCAAAAATAAAAGACCTCATCAGAGATTGATAAGGTCTTAAAATAATCAGACATAGTCCTTCAAAGCTAGATCCTAACCCTTATCAACCTCTCGTGTTAATTTAAAGGGTACTATTCATATTTATTAGATTATATCATATCAAATTATCTATGTCCATACATTTTTTACTTTCTTAATATATTTAATATCCTCATAAAATCATTAGGTAATTCAGAATCGAATTCCATATATTCTTCATTTCTAGGATGGATAAATCCAATTATTTTTGCATGTAATAGTTGTCCCTTCAAATTATATTTTTCATTCTTTCTTCCATATACAGGGTCACCCACAACAGGATGGGATATATAAGACATATGTACTCTTATTTGATGTGTCCTTCCAGTCTCAAGCTTAGCCTCAATCAATGTATAATCTCCAAATCTTTTCAATACCTTAAAATGAGTTATTGCATCTCTGCTATTTCTATGGACTACAGCCATTTTTTTTCTATCTACAGGATGCCTGCCTATTGGAGCATTTATTGTTCCACTATCTTCTCTTATATTTCCATTTACTAAGGCCCAATACCTTCTGTTTATAGAATGTTCCTTTAATTGTTCTGATAATCCCATATGGGAAAAATTATTCTTTGCCACCATTAATAAACCTGTTGTATCTTTATCTATTCTATGTACTATACCTGGCCTTATTATACCATTTATGGAAGAAAGACTTTTCAAATGATATAATAGTGCATTTACTAAAGTACCACTATAATTACCAGGTGCAGGATGTACAACCATACCTCTAGGTTTATTAACTACAGCCAAATCTTTATCTTCATATACAATATCTATATCTATATCCTCTGGTAAAACCTCTAATTTTTTAGGTTTAGGTAATCTTATTTCTATTTTATCTCCTTCACATATTTTGTATTTAGCCTTTATATTTGAGCCATTTACAGTAATATATTCTTTTTTTATAAGTCTCTGTATGTAGGATCTTGAAACTTCATCAAGTTCCTTTGCCAGATACGCATCTATCCTTCCTTCTGCCTCTTCATCTACAATCATTTCTATAAGGTCCATTGTATCAGCTCCATCTAGTATTCATATCTATCAGATAATATAAGATATGCAATAATTACAGTACCTATAACAATAAAGCTATCAGCAATATTAAATACAGGATAATCATATATATTACCAAATTTAATATCTATAAAATCTATTACATAGCCTAATCTAACCCTATCTATCAAGTTTCCTACAGCTCCTCCTATCACCATAAAAAGAGCAGTTCTCATAGTTGTTGTAAAATTTCTCTTTGTAATTAAAAATATTGCAGCCACTAAAATAATAAATGTAATAATTATAAAAAACCATTGTTTATTCTGCATTATGCCAAATGCAGCACCATAATTTTTAACATAGCTAACCTGAAAATAATTTTCAATTATTATTATAGGTAGCCTCTCCTGTAATACATTTACAATCATCAATTTTGTCATCTGATCAAACAATATTATTACTATTGATATTATTATTCCCATTTTACATTTCTCCTTACATTTTTCGTTACATGTTATATTTTAATTCAAAATGACTTTAGTTACAACAATAAAATAGAATAAGTTTAATATCACAATAAAAAAAGAACCATCTCACATATATTTATATGTTCCCTCAATGGCTCTTTATATAACTATGGTCTAAATATATAAAAGTTACATTTTTAATCATATAATCTCTTATCATAGTTTTCCTTTGATATACTATCTATAGTTTCCATATAGTCTATTTCTTTGTCATCGTATATTCCTAAATCATCTGCTAATCTAGCCTTAGGATTTATAGACTTTTGTCTATCCACTATATCCCTATCATTTGATTCATTTAAATTTTGATGACACTCTACACAGTGTTTAGTATAAGGAATCATTTTTAATCTTTCTATAGAGATTTCTCTTCCACATTTATTACATACTCCATAATCACCATTTTCTATTTTGTCTAATGCCTCTTCTATATGTTTTAAAATAAATATTTCATTATTTTTAAAGTTTAAATTTTGTTCTTCCATAAAAGTCTCTGTAGCTATATCTGCTGGGTGATTATCATAAACAGAAATTTCACCCATAGACTCTTTAAAAGAACCTTCGTAAATCTTACCATCTATTCTATTTATTGTATCTATTATATCTCTTTTTTCTTGATATAGTAAATCTTTAAAATATTCTAGTGAATTTTTATCCATATACTCCCTCCATTAATTATAGATTTTCTCTAACTATTTTTACTATTTCAGCTATAAAATCTCCAATTAGCGGCAAATTCCATGTTATCATACGCTGCATTATATATAGTGTAAATGCACCTAAAATTGTAAAACCAATGGCCATTCCAAATCCTCTCGCCAATCCCGCTATAAAATTAATATATATCAATCTCCATTTATTATTCATAATATCTACATATTCTGCGATTTTAGTTTTTTCTAATTTTATAGCTATATCTTCAATTTTTTTATCTATTCCTTTATCATTTTCTTTCATAATATCCCCTTCCACTTTAATATTATTCATATTATAATTTTACCCCTTTATGCAATCAATTTTCACCTTTTTATATAAAAATTGACTTGCATTAGATACAAGTCAATTTGTTTTTACAACTATTCTAATTCATTCATATATTTTTTTAAAATATCTACTTGATTTATAAGTTCATTCATCATACTAAAATCTAAAGACTGAAAACCATCAGACAATGCATTATCTGGACTGGGATGCACTTCAACCATAATTCCATCAGCAGAAACTACCACAGAAGCCCTTGCCATAGTAGCAACCAACTCTCGCATTCCTGTTCCATGACTTGGGTCTACAATTATAGGCAATTTACTCAAAGATTTTACTATGGGAACTACAGTTAAGTCCAATGTATTTCTAGTATAATTTTCAAACGTTCTTATACCTCTTTCACATAATATTATATTGTCGTTTCCTTCTAATGCTATGTATTCAGCAGCCATAAGCCATTCGTTTACTGTAGCAGTCATACCTCTCTTTAACATAACAGGCTTATCTACATTTCCAAGTTCTTTAAGCAAACTGTAGTTTTGCATATTTCTTGACCCAACTTGATATACATCTACTAGGTCATATGCCCTTTCTACGTCCCTCGGATCCATTATCTCTGATATAACTTTCATATTATATTTTTTGCCTACATCTCTTAAATACTTTAATCCTTGAAAACCCAATCCTTGAAAACTATAAGGAGATGTTCTAGGTTTAAACGCCCCTCCTCTTAAAACATTTACTCCCAACTTATTTAAAAATTTAGCTGTAGCTTCTAGCTGTTCATAGTTTTCCACTGCACAGGGACCAGCTATAATAGTAAATTCTCCATCTCCTATTTTCACTCCATTTCCTAGATCTATCACCTTTTTTTTATTACTACTACTTACAAGCTTAATGTCCACATAAACTCCTCCATTTTATACAATAACTCCAAATCAAGCTAAATCTCCTTTAACATCTTTTCTACTATATCAGCAGAATTTCTTGCAGCCATGTCCACAAAATCATTAAAATTAACATCGGCAGAGCCATCTGCTTTATCTGACATAGCTCGTAAAATAACAAAGGGCACATTATTTATATGGCAAGTATGACCTATAGCAGCTCCTTCCATCTCTACACAATACCCTTCAAATTCTTTCCATAGCATATCTTTCTTGTTAGCACTAGCTACAAATTCATCTCCAGATAAAATCCTACCTACAAATATATTATGATCTAAGACTTCCTCTTCACTGATTTTTTTTGCAATATCTATTAGCATCCTATTCCCTTTAAATTTATATGTTTCTAGTCTTGGGATTTCTCCAAGTTTATATCCAAAACTAGTTACATCAAAGTCATGTTCTACTACATCCTCAGATATAACTATGTCTCCAATCTCCAGACCATCAAAAATAGCCCCAGCTACACCTATATTAATAATATATTCGGCATTGAATTTAGTTATCAAAACTTGAGTACACGCAGCGGCATTAACCTTTCCTATACCACATCTTACTAATACAATATTTTTTTCTGCAAGTCTTCCATAGTAAAATTCCATATTGGCCGCCATATATGTCTTTTTTAATTCCATCTTATCCTTCAGTATCTGTATCTCTTCGTCCATAGCTCCAATAATACCAACTATATTTTTAGTGTCAAAATCTATATTAAGATTCTTCATCATTCTCCCCTCCAACAATTACTTCTTCTGTATTTAATATATCATTAAAGTCCCCTTCAGCCCTTAATTCATCATAGTATTCGTCAAAAGTATCCAATTGAGACTTCAAAAGAGTTCTAAATCTTGTCTTAAATACAATAATATCTTTTTTTATTTCTTCATATTTTCTTTGAATCTTCACTACCTCATCATGGGCATTTTCAATTATTTTTCTTGCTTCTATTTCAGCCTCTTTTATAATTTGATCTGCCTTGTTCTTGCTATTTATATTTACATCCTCAGCAGTTCTTTGTGCCACTACCAATGTATTTTGCAATGTTTCTTCTATGTCATTATAATGTTTAATCTGATCATTTAGCATTGCTACTTTTTCCTTTAATTCTTTATTTTCATTATAAGTCTTTTCATAATCAGTAATTATTTCATCCAAAAAACTGTCTACTTCAGGCTCTTTATATCCCCTAAAACCCTTTTCAAATTCCTTGTTTTGAATATCAAGGGGTGTTAGCATAATATACACCTCCAAAATTTAAATATAACTTTTTATAGCTACTCTTATTCTATCCTTTTTTGTATTACCTAAAACTTCTTTTAATAATATTCTTCCCTTACCTTTGACAGATATGATATCTCCTTCTTTTACTTCATAAGAAGATTGACTTATAGGTTGCCAATTAACTTTAACCTTTCCCTGCTTTATAATATTACTACTTTGCGTTCTAGATACTTTATACCCAGCACTTAACAAGTTATCTAATCTTAAAGATGCTATAGTAGACATTATAATACGAAATTCTTCTTTAGAATTAACTATATCACTTGGTAATATCTCCGAACAATCTACACTTTCCTTTCCTATTGCCTTTAAACTTAATATTATAAAATCTTTTATATCTTTATCTACTATTATTTGTCCAAAATCATCATGGACAATAATATCTCCAATCTTTTCTCTTTTTATCCCTAATCCCATCAATGCTCCTAGATAATCTCTATGGCTTACATCATTAAATTTAAAGTTCCCATCTATTCTAATTACTGAAATATATCTTTCTATATACTCTCTAGATATATAATCTGGATAAATTATTATACTCTTTCTTTCTGCCTCTAAATAACCTCCATCTTCATGATACTTCATATCATAAAATCGGTTTAAAAAAGAATAACAGATTTTTCTCTGATAAGGATCAAGAAAATCTGTATTCTCAATAACATGATTATTCAAAACCTGTTCTATCTTGTCTAGAACCCTTCGTGCCATAAATAATTGGCTCTTATCATTAATATGTTCAATATACTTAAGTTTATCAATTATCATAATTTCACCACATCAAAATAATATAGTCCTTATAATATCTAATGTAAGAAAAGCTAATATAGGAGAAAAGTCAAACATACCAGTATTTATTCCCAGTTTATATATGAGGGTCCTAAAGGGCATAAGTAACGGTTCCGTTATTTGGTACAAAAATCTCAAAATTGGATTCCTTAAATCTCTTATAATGAACGATACAAAAATTCTAGCTATAATTAAAAGTTTCAATATATATATAAATAAGTCCACTGCTCTTATCAATATTAGTCTATTAAATATCAACTCAATTCTCACCTCTTGTTTCATTTATTTCCAGTTAAATATACCCTTAGTCTTTATCTCTTCTTTGATTCTTCCATCTATTTCCACATTACTTGGAGCCAATACAAATATATCCTTAGTTATTTTTTGAATGGTTCCTTCTAAAGCATATACTGCTCCATTCATAAAATCAAAAACCTTTCTCTTTACTTCAGATTCTAAATTCTGCAAATTAATAACTACAGGTTTTCTACTTTTTAGATCCTCTACTATCTTTGTAGTATCTTCATATCTTGATGGTTGATGTATAGCTAATCTTATATTGGTATTAGTGTGTATATTAACTATTTTCTTATCTTTTATTCTTTTTTCTGATATAGAGTCAATATCTTCGGGTACATTAGAATAAGTATCTTCAAACTCTTCATCCAAATCATCCAAACCAATAAAATATTTCACTTTGTTCATTAATTTTGACTTATTTGACATTTTCCATCCCCCTTAATATATTCTTTCCCCAAATAAGGCTGTCCCTATTCTAACCATATTTGCTCCTTCTTCAATGGCTATTTCATAATCGTTGGTCATCCCCATAGACAAATACTTCATTTCTACTCCCTTATAATCCTTCTTTTCAACCTCTTGAGATAATTCTCTAAGCTGTTTAAAGACACCTCTTACATCTTCTGGATCTTCAGCATAAGGAGCTATAGTCATGAGGCCCTTTATATTTATTCTGTCATATTCTAATAAAGATTCTATAAATGTTATTACTTCTCCTTCTTTTAATCCAAATTTACTTTCTTCTTCTGCAATATTAACTTGTATCAACGCATTTATTGATGTATCTTCTTTCTTACATCTCTTTTGTAATTCTTTAGCTAAAGACAATCTATCTAAAGAATGGATTAAGTCAACTTTTTCAACTATATACTTTACCTTATTGGTTTGAAGATGCCCTATAAGATGAAGAACACTATCATCATCTTCCCTTATAGTATCATATTTCTTTTGTATTTCTTGTACTCGGTTTTCTCCAATATTTTTTATTCCCAGTTCCAATGCATCTCTAACTACATCCTCATTGACAGTCTTGGTAACTCCTATTAATGTAATATCCTCTGGTTTTCTCCCAGCTCGTCTAGCTGCATTATTTATATTTTCTAACACTTGCTCAAAGTTTTTTTGTAAATCCACAAATAAAACCTCCTTAATTAACTACATCCATTTCTCTTACTTCATCACTATCGATAATTATTTGATCATATAAAAGTAATGTTTGTATCTTATCAACCTCACCTTCAGTTTTTTCCTTTATTATATATCCTTCTTTCACTATAGCATATTTATCATCTTCTGCAACAATCTCTATAGGCCTAAATTTAATCAAATTACTTACATTTTTTGTGTAAACACCTTTAATTCCATTGCGATGGTCTATAGCACTATTGGGTACCTTTAACCCTTGAGAACGGTTCAAAATTATGGTCACATCCATGTATCTTTTATCATAATAATCATTGAATTCTTCATTAAACTTAAATATAACTACCATATGATCCTTCCCATTATTAACTTTTACTACCTTGCCTTTTATAGGTTTTTTTTCAGTTCCAAAACTAATTAAAAAACTCTTTTTAGTCTCTATATCCTTTTCGTATTCATTATCAATCTTAACCATCAAATACCATTCATAATTATTTATAATTTTATATATAGGATGTCCATATTTAACAGTTTCTATAGTACTATTGTCTATGGCATCTCCTTCTATATAATTAAATTTATCTGGGGTTATGTCTAATATCCCTTGAGGAGTATATATATTCTCCAGACCGTCTATCTTATAGCTAATAACTCCTGGTATCTGAGAATAATAAATATCTTGGGTATCATTCAACTTTTTCAACAGATTTTCTTTCTCTTTAGATAATCTATTTATAGTTTCTTTCACTATACCCTTCTCACCGGTCAATTTCATTTGTTTATCTGATTTTACTGCAAGTATACTCTTTAGTTCAGATAATTTATCATACTCTTCATTTATAGTTGAATCCCTTATTTCTTCAACTATACCAGAGATATCATTGGTATTTTTACTGATGTCTCTTTTAAATAATTTTTTAGATATATTGCCTTCCTTTAATTTTTCTATTTTATTATCAATACTTTCTATCCTTTTCTCTAAACCATCATCATGTAAGGACTGAACTATGCTTGATATCTTTATCCCTGCCCCTGCCCTTTGTCCTTCATCAATATATCTTTCTATACTACCTGCTATTTGAGATTTATATACCTTTTCATCTCTTACAATTATTCCTTTAGTTTTAACCAATTTTTCAATGGTGCCATAGTCCAAGGTCATAGTATCAGAATTAGACGCATATAACACAGGTATAAATCTAAACCCCATATATACCATTACTATAAAAATCATTATCATCCTTATTTTCTTTCTACGATGCCGTTTTTTTTTCCTATCTATTTTTGTCATATATATCACCATAATATAATATTTTATAATAAATATTTCACACTTATTAAACTATATATACATTACTACTATAAAAATATCAATTATAAAATCTACTCACTTAATATATTTCTTCATCAACATTTATTTCCCTTTTTTATTTGTAACTTTTCAAAAAAATCTACCATATTTACTTACTAATTTAACTTTTTTTATTCTATTGACTTTTAATTTCTCAATTTTATCACTATGGGTTACTATAATCAATGAATTGTCCTTTTTAATAGCACCTATAACAATTCCATAAAAGTTTTTATCTCCAAATAAAGTTACCTTTACTTCATCCCCAGTTTTCATTCTTATGCCACCTAATAAAAACTCTTTTAAATCTGTTTTATCTATATGATCCTGTGTAACCGCTTTTTTATCTATAAGTATTATATTTTTTGAAAGGTAAAGTTTTTCTTTAATAACTACAAAAACGTATCCACATAAACTTACAACTAACAACATTATAAAAATTATTTCTATATAATAAATAATTTCAAACATAAACACCACTGCTCCTTAAACTATTATACTATATCATAGTTTTTAGTATAACATAAAAGATGTATATAGAAAATATTTAAATAGCTATAATGTCCTATGGCTGCCAAAATATAATAGTCTATAAAATAAGGGGCTATATGTATATGTATAATTAATATACATTACATATAACCCCTTTATAATAATTATATTATTTATTTCAAACTATTATGATACATCTTTACATTAATTTATCTATAAACTTTTAACTATCCCAAATAATCACTTGTTACAGTAGACTTACTCCTTACCTTTTCTTCTTTATTACTCAATCCAGAGTCATATTCCTTAACCATCTTAAAAACCAATGGACTAAGAGCCAATAACCCTATTAAATTTGGCAGAGCCATTAGTCCATTAAACATATCCGATATACTCCAAACTGTTTCTAAAGAAGTTATAGCTCCTACAAAAGTCAATATTACCCACGCCCATTTATAAATCTCTGTAGATTTTAATCCTCCTATATATTCCATGCATTTAGAACCATAATAATACCATCCAAGTATAGTGGAAAATGAAAAAAAGATTAGCCCAATAGCTATTATATAACCGCCTATACCAGGAAGTAATGTATCAAATGCTGTAGTTGTCAATTTAGCTCCGTCTAAATTGCCTTCTATTAACATAATGCCTGATTTTTTCATATTTACCAGCCCTGAAGTCAATATAACTAATGCTGTTATTGTACATACTAATATAGTATCAATAAATGCCCCTAATGAAGCAATAAAGCCTTCAGTAACTGGATTTTCATTTTTAGAAGCTGCATGGGCTATAGGTGCACTACCTAACCCTGCTTCATTTGAAAATACACCTCTAGCTACACCGAATCTAATCACACTACCAATTAATCCTCCGCTTACTGCTGTTCCAGTAAATGCGTTTTGAAAAATCAATTTAAATGCTATTGGCAACATCTCAACATTGCTTAATATTGCTACAATTGCACCTCCAATATATAAGATAGACATAGCAGGGACTATCTTTTCTGTTACCTTTCCTATATTTTTTATACCACCTATAATTACTAATGCAGTAAATACAGCTATGATAATGCCAGTTATGAATGGTTTAATTCCAAATGTTAACTCCACAGACTCTGAGACAGCGTTTGCCTGTACCATATTTCCTATACCAAAAGAAGCTATAAGACCAAATAATGCAAATAACCATCCCAACCATTCTACATTAATTCCATATCTATCTTTTATTCCTCTTCCTATATAATACATAGGTCCACCAGATTTTTCTCCTTTATCATTAGTAATTCTATACTTTATAGCAAGCAATCCTTCAGAAAATTTCGTAGCTCCTCCAAATGCTCCACTTACCCACATCCAAAATATAGCACCAGGTCCTCCCAATGCTATTGCCGAAGCAACACCAACAATATTTCCTGTACCTATTGTCGCTGCCAGTGATGTCATAAGGGCTTGAAAAGAACTTATATCACCTTCACTTTTCTCGTCCTTAGAAAAAACATATTTAATAGCATCACCTAATTTTCTGAACTGAACAAGCTTTGTACCAAAACTTAAATAAATACCTGTACCTACTAATAATACTACTGTAGCAGGGCCCCAAACTACTTTTGCCCCTTTAGCAAAAAAATGTGCAAAAAAGTCCATATTTTTACCTCCCTAATTTTTAAATCAATTAGAGTATAAAATATAGGCTTCAAAAAACTACAAATTGCTTAATATATTCTGAAAATTTCTAATTGTTTATATTTTCACAATATAGGATTAATCCCTTTATGAACTTCATTATATTTACAGACCCTCCTCTATTAACTTTTCCCCGTATATAATCCATTTCCTTCTTAACCTGCTCAAATTTAAATAGGCTACTGGAATATTCAACAAATATTTCATTCATATAGTCTTCAACACCCAAATTGGCTATATTAGACATGGCTATAGCAATAGTCCTTCTCATCCTCTGCTCCATAGATTTTGGATTTTTTGAAAATTCCTTACAAAGCCCTCTTAAGGTTACTCTAGTAAAATTCAAATTATTTTCTACAATGTATCTGCATATGTCAATTATATCTTTGCTGCCCTTTTCTCCAATTATACCCAACCTCATAAGTACATTCTTAATACATTGTTCACAAAATTCTTCAGACTTTTCCTCTCTATTTAAATCCTTCTTTCTTTGAAATATAAATTGTAGCTCATCTATTACTCTATCTATCTTTATTCTTTCCTGTACCTTTTTTATAATACTCTCTACTTCCAAAGCATTAACCGGTTTATATATATAATATTCAACGCCATACTTGTAAGCCCTACCAACCATATCCTTTGACGATACTTGTGAAATCATTATAAATTCCATCTGTGGAAAAACCTTTTTTAGATCTCTTACTATTGTTATACCATCCATTCCAGGCATTAAAAGGTCTACAATAACCAAATCAGGATTTAATTCTACAATTTTTTCATATCCCTTTTCTCCATCGATGTCTTCACCTATTACTGTACCTAAATCTCTATCATTAATAATTTTCTTAATTATCCTAATTACATTTTTGTCGTCATCTAGTATGAAAATTTTCATTTATTATTCCTCCAATTCTGATTTTGGAATAGATAATTTAAATATTGTGCCTCTGCCCTTTGTTGAAGTAACGTATATATTACCACTTAAATGGATTTCAACTATATCTTTTACAAGGCTTAATCCCAATCCCCTATTAACTTCTCCAGTGGAATAATCAATCTTAGTTGAATATCCTGGAGAAAAAATATTAGATAACTCATCTCCACTTACACCACAACCAGTATCTTTGATTTTAAATATATGGACATTATTATCTATTTCATGTGTAAAAACAATATTGCCCTTATCTTCAATTGCATCTATAGAATTCATAATAATATTCCTAAATATAGACATTAAATAGTAATGTTTCTCTGTATAGAAATCTCCACTAAATTGGAAATTCATTTCTATATTCTTTTTCCTATATCTTATTTCTCCTTCCATACTTTCTTTGAGAATCAATAATAATTCATGGAAATACATTCCACTATCATCAGATTTATTGACAATTATTTCTTCTATACCTCTAACTACCAAGCCATACTCTTTTTTTATTTCATGAACATCCTTTGATATCTCCAAAGATCTATTTCCCCAACTCTCTTTTTCCTCATCATTTAGAATCTTTATAAATAATTCATAACAATTAGACATCACTTTTTCTATATTCTCCATATTTTTCTCCATCCAATATACCTCTGTCTTAAGTCTTGAAGTTAACCAGAGAAGCTTTTTATATCTTTTTTCATGCTCCTCTTTTATTAAAAACATCCTATAGTATTTAAAACCTATAATTATTAATATAGCTAATCCACTTCTTATAAATGCTACAATTAATAGTGATTTTAATATATTCAAGTTATCAGCAAAAATATTCCTTCCAACACGAATAAATACTTCAAAACTATTACATAAAAAGTCGTTTGCCAAAAATATAAAAAACATTTGGTTCATGGATATTGAACCCAAAAAATATTTTATTACAAAAAAAAATATTCCATAAAGAATATAAAATGAAACCTCTGGAAAAAAAAGTACTAGACCCTCTTCAACCCCTCCTCCACTTAAAATGAAAGCTAAAAGTCTAAAGAAATAAAGACCTACTCCTGAATATATACCTAAAAAAATAGAGTTTATATCCCTATATACATATATTAGGACAGGAAATAAAACACCTGCAAAAGAAAATCTAAAATTTGATATGCTGAAATTCACATATAGACTTGATGCTAATCCAACTAAAATTATTATTGAAACTAAATTTTTTCTTTTGTACATTCATACCACCTTCAATATTAATTTTGAAGTTATAGTCTATTTTATATATTAATTATACCATTTATGTGTATACAAGTGAATTAATGACATATTTTTAACACAAAACATAAAAAACTTAAAAATAATATTTGCAAAAGATTAAATTTTAATGTATAATGTACTTTGTTCAATAGATTATCGGGATGTAGCGCAGCATGGTAGCGCACAAGTCTGGGGGACTTGGGGTCGCTGGTTCAAGTCCAGTCATCCCGACCATTTTTTATTTTTGTATACACTTGTAAGCTTGCAAAATAGCCATTCTTGATTTTGCTTTTTCTATACATTAGACTATCTTTTGCTAAAAGTGGCACGAATGGCACGCAAAAAAGCTCTAGTTAATTCTAGGGCTTTTTATTTTGTTTTAAAACCGTATATGCAAAATCCACCTATATATAATGTAGGAATTTCTTCGACAAACACATAATTGATAAAAAAGGAGACATACCCTGATTTTATTTAGGGTATGTCTTTATGCTTATAGTCCTCATAGGTAATGTATAAACCATTACGATGCAGTAACTATCTCAATGTACAAAAATACCAACTCTACTTTTTTCTCTTAAACTTATTCGACATAATAATAAAAAATCCTTCTAAATATAATAAATTTCTTTAATACAATAACTTTAATATCAAAAATCTAATTGTTGTCGACCTCCAGGTTTTTTTGCACTACTGTAGGTCGACGACAAAATTGCAAATCTTACTTTCATTAATATTATTCTAGATATATATTATAAAACCTTTTAAAATTATATTATTGAGTAATTATTCAATCCTTTGTTTATCGTATTCTTATAATTTATCCAATAAAAATAGAAAATCAGTAACTATTTCTAAACAATTTCTATATAACAAAAAGCAGCCTATTATTAGGCCGCTTTTAAATTATTATACATATTAATCCTCCACTACCATCGTTAACTATCCTTTGTAAAGTCTTCCTCATTTTTCTTCTTGCATCTTCAGGCATCATGTTTAATTTACCCTCTAATTGTTCTTGAACTAAATCGTTTAAAGATTTTCCAAACATATTTGATTGCCATATCTTAGTAGGATCACTTTCAAAATCTTCCAATAAATGCTTGACTAACTGCTCACTTTGTTTTTCTGTTCCAATCACCGGTGATACCTCGGTATTTATATCTACTCTCATTATATGGAGTGATGGAGCATTTGCTTTAAGTTTAACTCCAAATCTATTACCTTCTTTAAAGGTTTCTGGCTCTAATAATTCTAGCTCTTCTATAGTTGGTGGAACTAAACCATATCCAAAGTTCTTTACATCTTCCAATGCTCCTTCTATTCTATCATACTGCTCTTTTGCCTTAGCTAATTTTGATATTAGTGTCATCAACTGATGTTCACCTTTTATATCATATCCTGTTGTATCACTTATTACATCATATAAAAGATGGTCTTCAACTAGCATATTTAAGTCTACTATACCCTCTCCCAAATTGATTTCTTTGCAGATAGTTTCATTTATTACTTCACTTTCGGTTAATTCTTCTATTCCAGTATCTATATCACTTATTCTATAAATTAGTCCTAACTTCTCACGAATAGACTTCAATATATCTTTTCTTATCCAGTGATCTTTATATAACCCTTCAATCCAGCCAGGTAAAGAGATATTTATTTCCTTAACTGGAAACTCAAATAATATTTTTTCTAATATACTATTTATATCTTCCATAGACATATTCATACAGTCAACAGGGATTACTGGCACTCCATATCTTTCTGTAAGATTTTCTTTAAGGGCAATTGTGCTTTCTCCTTTAGGCTTTTTAGAATTTAATAACACTACAAATGGCTTATCTAATTCCTTTAACTCTTCTACTACTCTTTCTTCTGCTTTAACATAATTAGGTCTTTCTATGTCAGTAATACTTCCATCTGTTGTAACTACAACTCCTATAGTGGAATGATCAGTTATTACCTTTCTTGTGCCTATCTCCGCAGCTTCTTCAAAAGGTATTTCCTTTTCAAACCAAGGAGTATTGACCATTCTAGGCATATTGTTTTCTTCATGCCCCAATACACCTTTAACTAAATACCCTACACAATCCACCATTCGAATCTTTAACTTTGCATTTTCCCTTATTATAATTTCTACTGCTTCATTGGGAACAAATTTGGGTTCAGTAGTTGTTATTGTCTTTCCCATACCACTTTGAGGTAGTTCATCTTTAGCTCTCTCTCTTTGATATGTATTCTCTATATTGGGTATAACTAATAAATCCATGAACCTTTTTATAAATGTTGATTTCCCTGTTCTAACAGGTCCTACTACTCCAAGATAGATGTCTCCATTGGTCCTCTCTGATATATCTCTGTATATATCGAAATTATCCATTTTTTACCCTCCCTTATTCTTTTTAATATATGTCCACATCAAATACTTTTTCTCTATAATTTTATATATACTCTTAACAGTATATATATATGAATATCTTTAAATAATATTCTTATGAGCAATAAAAAAAAGTTAGTAGTTAACGGTTAGTAGCTAGTAATTTAATGATGAAATTCATAGGATTTCTACCATCAACTACTAAACACTAACTAATATCTACTAACTT